>JBATHQ010000201.1:0-1676 GCA_049667005.1 Psychromonas sp. | reverse complement strand
TCACGCCAGCAGGCTAAATTTGAAGTAGAGTTACAACAGGCATTGCTGCAGGATCAGTTTGAACTGTATTACCAGCCTCAGTACGATCTGAGTAAACGCCAGGTTGTCGCCGTGGAAGCTGTATTATGCTGGAACCATCCGCTGCGTGGCGCGCTGCATTCTGACAGTTTTACGAGTCTTACTGAACATAGTGGTTTAACGGTGCCGGTCGGCCTGATGACAATCCGTAAAGCGGCTCTGCAGGCGGTGACCTGGCAGAAAGCAACTATTTATTTCGGGCGTATTGCTATTAGTTTAACGGAAGCACAATTATCACAACCCAGTTTAATTGCGGATCTGCAGACTATTTTGCAGGAAACCAAGTGCTCAAGAGAATGGTTGGAATTTAAAATCGAAGAGATGACGTTTAAAAATTTCAATCCGATCATTTTTGAAAATCTGATCAACTTCAGCAAGATGGGCATTTCACTGACCATCGATAAATTTGGTGAAGATCGTCCGCTGTTCAGACTGTTTGAACTGTTAACAATAGATAAATTTAAAATCTCCAAGCATCTTAGCGAAGGTGTGTATGTGGACTTCGTTAATCGCGCTATACAGGATGGGGTGTTTGCTTTGACACGATCATTAGGTGTGACTGTCGTTTCTGATTCACTCGGTAATAACACGGACGGGGCGCCTGCAATATCAGATAAACTTGATCCGGCCGGTCAGCAGTTACATAGCAAAGCGATGAAGGCCTCTGAAATAACTTTTTATCTGCATTGTAATAAACGCAAATAGTCTTTATTTTCCCTTTTTTGTTAGATAGCACCGCTATTGACTTAAGGGGCAGCAAAATGCGTGAGGAGTCGGTAATAAACGCTTATAAAATAGTCGTTTGAGATCCCAAAAGCGCACAGTTAAGTTGCCTGTATTTGTAATATATTTAACTTGTTGCTTTAATTATAGCAAATCCATTAATTTTACATTCATTTAATGCTTGTTAAAATGAATGCTAGTTAGACATAAAACTACGTTTTAGTCTTTGTTATTGATTTGATAAAGAACGCCCTGTTCTCCACCACTGCGTGGCCAGCTAAAGCTGTTCAAAATCGTATGAAACGATTTTGTATAATTAGAACACGAGTTACTGCAATCAAAGCCTTGCTTTCTAGAACATCTAATTAGTGGAATTGGTATTAACCGTGTAAAAGAGAGATTATTATTGCAAATAAGGGTGAATGTCATGTCCGATTCTATCCGTAATATCCTGTATATGGGACATAATATAGCTCTGCTTGAGGCGTTGTTTGATCCTGCTGATAAATCAGGAGAATATGGCTCTGTTACGCACTTAATTAACAGTGAGAATCTGTACAGCACGTTAGCTGAAAAAAACTACAACCAGTTGATCTCAGAAATTCCCTTGAATAATGACTTGATAGCTAAAATTACCCGCGATTTTCCATTCTTAAAAACCACTTATCTGATGCCTCCTGATGCTTCGAAATCCATTGATTATTATCAGGAAAACGCGTTATCAGACAAAGAGCGGTTAATGTTACGTGCCGCTGCTGATTTATCGACGGATCTTGTTTATTTTAAAGATTTAGAAAGCCGTTTTTTAAGTTGTAATAAAAATTTTGAAAAATTTATGGGCTGCCCTGAACAGGAAATAGTCGGTAAAACTGATG
>JBATHQ010000200.1:0-5007 GCA_049667005.1 Psychromonas sp. | reverse complement strand
ACATTTCCGATAGCACGATTGCGTGTCATCGGTGACATAACAAGATGATTTTGTAATTGGTATGGACCTAGCTTGGCTGGGCTCAATAATTGTTTACAGACAGTCGTATTGGGCATTTCTATTCTCCTACTTAAGGTTAACGAAAATCCACTCACTGCGCCTAAGCAGACCACAACTGAATGGAATTGCTATCAGTTTAGACTGTTAATTTATACTTGTTAAAATGGGTGCTCTCGGCGCGCAGACAACTGAGCGCCGAGAGCAGATAGCAATCACCTATTAATCAAATTCTGTTATTTTTTCCAGTTCATAAAATGATTCAGTAATCGTATCCAGTTTTTCATCCAATAAAGCGCGCGCATCATTTAATCCCTGATTGTAATAATACCCGCCAATTTTTTCAGTGAAAAAATCCAATAAGAATTCAGCATCGAAATCGCCTATCTCCTGCGCTAATTCACTATCAAAATAGTTCTGAATCTGACTCACTAACAGTGCTGTTTGCTCTCGCGTAAATTTGATATCTGCCATGCACAACCCCTGGTTTATACCCATCTATTACTACTATTAACTTAAATTAGTAATTGATATTCCCGGTAAGACGACATTCAAATCACGATAAAGGCTAATAGCTAATGTTTCAGCTAAAGATAAAAAAGGTTCGGTTAAGTTTTTATGCTCGCCTTTAATTACCGTAGGTATCCCCTGGTCAGTATCTTCACGGTATTTAATATGCAAAGGTAACGCGCCTAAAAAGGGTAATTTAAATTGTTCGGCTAATTTTTTACCGCCACCAGTGCCAAAAATAGCTTCTTGATGACCGCACTGGCTACAAGAATAAAGACTCATATTTTCAATAATACCGGCAACATTCACCGCCATTTTGTTAAACATGGTGACCCCTTTTTTGGCATCGATTAATGCCACATCCTGCGGTGTTGTCACCACAACGGCACTGGTCATCGGCACGCTTTGCGTCATGGTTAATTGAATATCCCCAGTCCCGGGGGGCATATCCACGACTAAATAGTCGAGATCCTGCCAATCGGTTTCATTAATAACCTGCGATAGAGCCTTGCTTGCCATCGGACCACGCCAGATCATTGCATCTTCCTCGGCCACTAAAAAACCGATGCTGTTACAGACAATACCGTGCGCCTCAATCGGCAACATCAATTTACCATCAGCACTTACCGGCTTCGCATTTTTTACGCCTAACATAGTAGGAATAGATGGTCCGTAAATATCGGCATCCAGTATCCCCACCTTTGCGCCATTTTCTGCCAGCGCCAGCGCTAAATTAACACTGACCGTCGATTTACCCACCCCGCCCTTGCCAGATGCCACCACGATAATATTTTTAATATTTGCTAGCGGAGATTTACTGCTGTCATTTTGTAATGCGGCAATCTGATGAGCGACCTGCCAAGTAATCGGTTTGGCGAATATTTTTTCAAGCTGCTCAGCACAATCCAATTGCAGGTTTTGTAACCAGACAGGCGCATAAAAAGGTAACCTGATGTTGATGGTCGCACTATTTTCATCAATGGATATCGCTTTATTGGCAATTAATTTAGCGACGACATTGGCCGGATCTTTTTCCTGCAGACAAGCAGTGACTTTATCTAATAAACTCTTTTTATTAAAAAACACAGAATCCCCTTTTTAAATTATGAATGTCTAACAACGATAAAAACAGTGTAACAAATCAAATTTTTATTTCACCCACAATTAAATAAGGATTTACTAAACCTATTTAACAGTGGGATTTATAGGGTTTTTTGGGTAGAATCTGTACCCTGAAATTTAGGTTTAATACAATAGGAATAATACATAAAATGGCAATCCAAGAACGTAAAATCCTTGTTACCTGCGCCCTACCCTATGCCAATGGCCCGATTCATCTGGGTCATATGCTTGAGCATGTCCAAGCTGATATCTGGGTCCGTTTTCAGCGTTTGCGTGGTAATAACATCCATTTTATTTGTGCTGATGATGCACACGGCACCCCGATCATGCTTAAAGCGCAGGAGATGGGCATTAAACCGACCGAGATGATTGCCGACATCAAAGCTTCACATGAAAGTGACTTTGCCGGTTTCAATATCAGTTTTGATAATTATCACAGTACTCACAGTGAAGAGAACAAAGCGCTTTCTTCACAAATCTATATCGCCCTGCGCGACAACGGTTTTATTAAAAACAAAACAATATCGCAACTCTTTGATCCAGAAAAAGAGATGTTTTTACCGGATCGCTTTGTAAAAGGCACCTGCCCGAAGTGTAAAGCTGAAGATCAATATGGTGATAACTGTGATGTTTGCGGTGCGACCTACAGCCCGACAGAGATGATTAATCCAAAATCAGCCGTTTCCGGTGCAACGCCGATTATGAAAGACACCGAGCACTTCTTTTTCGATCTACCGCAATTTGAAGATATGTTAAAAGAGTGGACGCGATCTGGTGCACTGCAAACCGAAATGGCCAATAAAGTGGGTGAATGGTTTGAATTTGGCTTAAAACAGTGGGATATCACTCGTGATGCGCCTTACTTTGGTTTTGAGATCCCGGATGCCCCGGGTAAATATTTTTACGTTTGGTTAGACGCACCCATCGGTTACATGGGCAGCTTTAAAAACCTGTGTGATAAAACTGAGGGCCTTAACTTTGATGAATACTGGAAAAAAGACAGCACAGCTGAGTTATATCACTTTATCGGTAAAGATATCGTTAACTTCCACAGTCTATTCTGGCCAGCTGTTTTAGACGGCTCGGGTTTCCGTAAACCAACAGCAGTTAATGTCCATGGTTACGTGACCGTCAACGGCGCTAAAATGTCTAAATCTAAAGGTACATTCATTAAAGCGAGTACTTATTTAGATAATTTAGATCCGGAATGTTTACGTTATTATTACGCGGCTAAACTCACCAACCGTATTGACGATTTAGATCTTAACCTTGAAGATTTCACGCAGCGCGTTAATTCAGATGTGGTGAACAAACTGGTTAATCTGGCCTCACGTACCGCCGGATTTATTGCTAAAAAATACGCAGGCCAGCTTTCAGCAACCGTCGCCGAGCCAGCACTATACCAGTCGTTTATAGAAGCTGGTGAGAGCATCTCGGCATTGTTTGAACAGCGTGACTTTGCCCGGGCAATTCGTGAAATTATGGCATTAGCAGATATTGCCAACAAATATATCGACGATAAAGCCCCGTGGGCGTTAGCTAAGCAGGAAGGTAGCGAAGTCGAAGTACAGGATATCTGTTCAATGGGCATTAACCTGTTCCGCGTCCTGATGACTTATCTGAAACCTATTATGCCAAAACTGGCAGAGCGCAGTGAAGCATTCTTAAATGAAACGTTATATTGGGACAGTATTAAGACCCCGCTTGCAGGTCATCAGATCAATCAGTTCAAAGCACTGTTCCAGCGTGTTGATCCTAAACACGTAGAAGCCATGGTAGAGGCTTCTAAAGAGAGTCTTGAAGCAGATAAAGCCGCAAAAGCAAAACAAGCCGAGAGTGAACTTGAAGCCGCTCAATCGGAGCTTGATAAAGAGCCACTCGCACCTGAAATTGATTTTGATACTTTTGCTAAAATAGACTTGCGTGTTGCATTAATTGCGAAAGCGGAGTCTGTACCGAAAGCCAATAAACTGCTTAAACTGACCTTGGACTTAGGCGGAGAGACGCGTACTGTCTTTGCCGGTATTAAATCAGCCTACACGCCGGAAGCGTTAGAAGGTAAATTAACGGTGATGGTTGCCAACCTTGCTCCTCGGCAGATGAAGTTTGGTTTATCTGAAGGCATGGTATTAGCAGCAGGGCCTGGCGGCACAGAGATTCATATCTTAAACCCGGATGATGGCGCAAAACCAGGCCAGCGTATTATGTAACTAAGTAGCAGGCTCTTCGTTGCGAAAAGTTTGCAGCGAAAGCTTTGCTCAAGTGAACGATACAGATCTGGTTGTATTAGACATAAAAAAAGCCCCGGATAAGTGATTTATCCGGGGCTTTTTTATTTTTTATTGCGTCAACCGGCAAATACCTGCTCAGGATTTATTGGTTTTTTTATACAAAAAGAGCCTGCACAAAGTAGTATTTCTACTTAAACAGGCCCTGAATATTACTCGGTAATTATTTAGCCGCGTATTGAGACGAGTTCTTTGATGGCTCTTTGAGTAACAAACGCCAGAAATCAGCCGTTAATATATCGATGCTACGAGATTCCGCATTAGCCAGCATTACCATCCCTATCTGCTTATCATTTGAATAAGCGATAACAGCACGATAACCCTCAACCCAACCACTGTGGAAATAAAGGATATCACCTTTATACTCATACACTCGCCAGCCAATACCATAATGAGCATCGTCAATGATGCCTTTCCATGTGTTACCACGTATATCCCTGATCGTGCTAACCATTGGATGCCTAACTGTTGCTAACAAATTTGCAGGAATAACGCCGGGTGCATGCCCTAATTGCGCAATCAGCCATTTACTCATATCCGTAATACTTGCATTTACTCCGGCAGCGGGCAGTACTTTGTAGAAATCGGTTTTAATTGGCACCTGTTTCCACGGTCCCTTGCTACTGAGTTTAATATGTGGCTGTGCTTTATTAGCTGTTTTTTGAAAAGCGTTGAAACCGACGCTCGCATTTTTCATCGCCAGCGGGGAAAATATCATCTGCTGCATCAAATCCGCATAGGCTTTTCCGGTACTGCGTTGCAGCACTTCTTCTATGAAACTGAACAGCACATTCTGATAACCGTAACATGCGCCCGCTTTGCAGCGCGGCTCAAGTTCTTTAAACTTTTTGGCGATACTTTTAAGCGGAACACTGCCTTTCAGGTATCCATCAAAAGCATTGGGGATCAATCCACTACTCTGACTTAATACATGCTTAATTCTAATCGCTTCGGCTTGCCCTGCCTTTTTAAGCTGAAATTCAGGAATGTATTTAACAATTGGATCTTCCCAGGAAAATGCTTTTCTACT
>JBATHQ010000199.1:0-10874 GCA_049667005.1 Psychromonas sp. | reverse complement strand
ATATCTTCGTTGGTTTCACCCAAGCCCATCATTAAACCTGATTTTGTTGGAATATGCGGGTGTTTTTCTTTGAATTTTTGGAGCAATTTTAATGACCATTTGTAGTCTGCGCCGGGACGTACTTGTTTGTATAAATGCGGTGCCGTTTCAAGGTTATGGTTAAACACATCCGGCACATCATTTTCAAAACATGCTAAGGCTTGTTCCATACGCCCTTTAAAATCAGGTACTAAAATTTCAATTTTAATTTCCGGGCTTAATAAACGAATTTCACGAATACAATCAGCAAAATGTTGTGCTCCACCATCACGGAGATCATCACGATCAACGGAGGTGATAACAACATATTTTAATTTCATATCCTTAATCGTTTCAGCTAGCTTTTTCGGTTCTTCTGCATCCACGGCAAGTGGTTTGCCATGGCCTACATCGCAAAATGGACAACGACGAGTGCAGATATCACCCAGGATCATGAAAGTTGCCGTACCGTGATTAAAGCACTCATTCAGGTTGGGGCAAGAGGCCTCTTCACAAACAGAATGCAGTTTGTTTTTACGTAATGCGGATTTTATTTCGCTGACGCGGGTGTTGTCAGAAGAGATTTTTATCTTCATCCATGATGGTTTTTTTAAAATAGTCGATCTGTCCGACGGGATAACTTTAATCGGGATATGAGAAAGTTTATCAGCATCTCGCAGTTTTGTACCCGCAGTTAATTGGCTTGGTTTATTACTCATGGTGAAAACTCTCTATATGTAAATAGTCTAATTTATTATTCATTTTTTCAATCAATAACGGCGCTAATTCAGTCACTGAAAGTGCAATACCTTGCGCTTTGCACTGGGTCATCTCTAATCCAGCATAACCACATGGATTAATTTTCAAAAAAGGTGATAAATCCATATCAACATTTAATGCCAATCCGTGGAACGAACAACCTTTGCGGATTTTTAATCCCAATGATGCAATTTTTTTGCCATCAACATATACACCGGGCGCATCAACTTTGGCCGCAGCAGTAACATTATAATCGGCTAATAAATCGATAATACTGTCTTCCATAATAGTGACTAATGAGCGCACATTAAGGGATTTTCGGCGCAGGTTAATCAGCAGATACACCACCAGTTGCCCGGGAGCATGAAAGGTGATTTGCCCGCCTCGATCGCTTTGTACCACTGGAATTTCGCTTTGCCCTATGATGTGCTCAGCTTTGCCGGCAATGCCCTGAGTGAATACTGGCGGATGCTCGACTAACCAGATTTCATCCACAGTATTAGCATCGCGTTGACTGGTAAAATCACTCATTGCCTGCCATGAGGTCAGGTAATCCTGCACACCCAGGTAGCGTAATCTCAGTTGCTGAGCCAATCTGTTCATTAGTTAACCATTAGTATTAAAGAATATGGCGAACGAGTTCAAGTTCGCTCACTTTACTGTAGATAGTTTCTATATGCTCTTTACTGGTCACTGTCACGGGAATGCTCAGTGCACAATAATTGCCTTTTGAACTAGGTTTTATGGTTGGCGCATAATCATCTGGAGCATGTTGTTGAATGACTTCGAGAACTTGCTCCATGAATGTTGGGGCTGCCACACCCATCACTTTAAAGGTGAATAAACAGGGGAACTCTAATAGGTTATCAAAGTTGGTATTTAATGTCATTTTAACCTCCAAAGGCCAATATTAAGAGATAAGAAGTGAACCTGAGGGGTTCACTTCCGGCAAACATGCCCAGTCTCAGGAAACTGTATCTTGAACAAGTACTATATGGGTATATATGGGGATAAAATTAACTAAACCAACCGATAAATAGTAATTTCACATAATCTATCATGCGACTAAAGAAACCACCTTCTTCAACTGTTTCTAATGTGACTAAATCGTAAGTCGCAACTTCTTGATCTGCAATTGAATAATGTACCTTGCCAACAACCTCATCCTTTTGGATAGGGGCGCGTAATTCCTGATCAATAATGAAAGTCGCTTTCAAATTTTTGGCTTCACCTTTTGATAGGGTAATAGGTGTATCATTTTTTACACCTAAACGGATCATTGACTGGGTTCCCATCCACACTCTTTCATTGGCTAGCTGGTCACCTGCATGATAAGGGGTAATGGTTTCAAAAAAGCGAAATCCCCAGTTAAGTAGTTTTTTGCTTTCGCTAAGGCGTGATGAGTTTGACTCAGTGCCCATCACAACGCTGATTAAGCGCATACCGTCTTGGGTTGCGGAAGAGATTAAGCTGTAGCCTGCTTCTGAGGTATGGCCTGTTTTAATACCGTCTACGTTTAGGCTTTTGTCCCATAGCAACGTATTACGGTTGGTTTGATCAATACCATTATATTTGAATGATTTTTCACTGTAGGTGAGGTATTCATTAGGCACATCTCTAATTAAAGCTTTTGCTAAGGTAGCCATATCTTTAGGCGTGGTGTAGTGGGTTTCTGAGTCTAAACCATGGCTGTTTTCAAAATGGGAATCTTTCATGCCGATCTGGTCAGCCCAAGAGTTCATTAAATCTGCAAATGCATCTTCGCTGCCGGCAATGTGTTCTGCCATTGCGACACAGGCATCGTTACCAGATTGTATGATAATACCACGGTTTAAGTCAGCAACGCTGACCTCGGTACCCACTTCAATAAACATTTTTGAAGAGTCAGGGAAATTTTTTGACCATGCATTCTCGGAAATGACCACTTTATCTGTTGGTGATAAGTTACCGGCTTTAATTTCCTGACCTATAATGTAGCTGGTCATCATTTTTGTCAAACTGGCGGGAGCAAGTCGTACTTCGCTGTTGTTTTCAGCAAGTACTTTTCCAGAATTAAAATCAACCAGCAGATAGCCTTTTGCAGCAATTTCCGGGGCGTTCGGGGTCACTATGGGCGTTGCAAACACATTCAGGCTGAGAATGAAAGTGATAAGCAGGATGCTTGTTTTTTTCATGAAAAATACCTTTGAGTTGTTAGAATAAGAATTTGTGAGTTGTCAGAATAAAAAATTGTTGAGCACTATAGCAGATCAACCTTTGTTTGCTAAGTACTGAGTGAGGATTTCTATACATTATGACCTTATTTAAAAGTTGATCTATAAATTTCATTGCGGCATTGCTTTGTTAAAGCGCTGGCTGTTGTTTCGTTGTTTAATTAAGTGCCGTAACGGAGCGTTGTCTGCACTATTTTGGTGCAGTGATGATATTTTGATATTTAAAACACAAGTTAACATATTGTATTTTAAGGTTTTTGTTGTTTTGGCATATTTGTTGCTTTGTTTGTGGCATGTGTTCTTTAATTTGTCTGTGACTTAAAGAAACAACCAGCAGGATCTTTATTTTTGCCGCTAAATTGAAGTTTTTAAATTAAGAAGGAAATGCTAATGAAAATGTTAACCGCGATAATTAAACCGTTTAAGTTGGATGAAGTAAGAGAAGCGATTATGAATGCTGGCATAGCAGGCGTAACGGTTTCAGAAGTAAAAGGTTTTGGCCGTCAAAAAGGTCATACAGAGCTTTACCGTGGTGCTGAATATCAAGTTGATTTTTTGCCAAAAGTGAAACTTGAAATTGCCATAAAGGCAAGTGATGTAGATCGCTTAGTTGAAGCCATCTCCAATGCGGCAAACACCGGGAAAGTCGGTGACGGGAAAATATTTATTCAGCCGCTTGAACACGTTGTACGTATTCGTACTGGTGAGATTGATGAAGAAGCACTTTAATTAAGATATTTAAGTTTAAGTAATTTTAAAAAAAGGAATTATTATGGAAAACACAGTAACAGAGCTCAGGTTTGCACTTGATACCTTCTATTTTTTAATATCGGGTGTGCTAGTCATGTGGATGGCAGCAGGTTTTGCGATGTTAGAAGCCGGTCTTGTTCGCTCTAAAAATACCACAGAAATTCTAACCAAAAATGTCGTGTTATATGCAATTGCCTGTACCATGTTCTTATTGGTTGGTTACAACATTATGTATGTTGATAACACTGCGGGTGGCTGGTTGCCTTCATTTGGTAGCCTGATAGGTGTTCAGGCTGAAGGTGCCGATCACTCTTTAGAGTCTGATTTCTTCTTCCAGGTAGTATTCGTTGCAACAGCAATGTCAGTGGTATCCGGTGCAGTTGCTGAGCGTATGAAACTGTTTGCATTCTTAGCTTTTGCCGTCGTTTTTACTGCCGTTATCTACCCGTTAGAAGGTTACTGGACTTGGGGCGGTGGTTTTCTTTCAGAAGCTGGTTTTAGTGACTTTGCCGGTTCAGGTATTGTTCATTTAGCCGGTGCTGCTGCTGCATTAGCAGGTGTTCTTCTGTTAGGTGCCCGTAGAGGTAAATACGGTAAAGACGGCTCAGTTCATCCTATTCCAGGGTCAAACATGCCGCTTGCTGCTTTAGGTACCCTTATTTTGTGGATGGGTTGGTTTGGCTTTAACGGTGGCTCACAATTAGCACTGTCAAATGCAGAAAATGCTTCTGCAGTAGGTCTTATTTTCGTTAACACCAATGCGGCTGCTGCAGCGGGTGCAATTGCTGCGATGTTAGTGGCTAAACTTAAATGGGGTAAAGCTGATTTAACGATGATCCTAAACGGTGCATTAGCTGGTTTAGTTGCAATCACAGCTGATCCTTTATCACCTACTCCACTATTTGCTGCCGGTATCGGTGCGGTTGCAGGTATCATCGTCGTTTACAGCATTATCACTTTTGATAAATTGAAAATAGATGATCCAGTAGGTGCTTTATCAGTACACGGTATATGTGGTCTGTTTGGTCTGCTAGTTGTACCACTAAGCAATGAGGGTACATCGTTTGCCAGCCAATTATATGGCGCAGCTGTTATCTTCGGTTTTGTGTTTGTTTCATCATGGATTGTATGGAGCATTGTCAAAGTAATAATGGGAATCCGTGTTACGGCTGAAGAAGAAGAAACAGGTATGGATTTACACGATTGTGGTGTAGAAGCTTACCCTGAGTTTAAAGCTAGCTAATAACTAAACTTTAAAAATAATTTACAGAACCCTGGCTTAATACTAAGTCAGGGTTTTTTTGTTCTATCAAAAATGTTATTGATTATTGTCGTTGTAAGCAAACAGCCACTGCGTTTTAATAAGCATCTTGATTTTATAAAGGCCAGGAAGTGAGTAAGTCCGCATATTAGTGCCTCATCTTTATTACTTCATATAATCTTCTGTGTTAGGATGCAATACCCCTCATAATTGTTTTTGTATAAAAATATTACCTTTAAATTTATAAGGTTAACGTCATGCTGCAGTGCAAAATGCTTACTGGTGTCCGCGAGGATCGTATTTTATTTAAAGATTTAAGCTTTACCATTAATCCTGGCGAAATCGTGCAGATTACCGGACCAAATGGTGTCGGCAAAACCAGTCTGTTTCGATTGCTTATTGGATTATCGTCACCGTATTCAGGTCAGGTGCTCTGGCAGGGTGATCCGATCAACGAGGAGCGAGAGTCTTTTCATCAACAACTTTTATACCTTGGCCATAAAACCGGCATAAAACCAGAATTAACCCCTTTAGAAAATCTACAGTTTTTCAATAAATTACATGGTTGTAAAGAGGCTGTAGACTTATGGCATGTGTTAGCACAGGTTGGTTTGGCCGGTTATGAAGAGATCACGACTGCGCAACTTTCTGCAGGACAACAACGCAGGGTGGCATTGGCCCGCTTGTGGATGAATAATTGCCCATTATGGGTGTTGGATGAACCGTTTACGGCCATTGATAAATCGGGTATCAGCGTTTTAGAGTCTTTATTTGTTAAACATGCACGGCAAGGGGGGACGGTTCTGCTAACGACTCATCAGGATATGCAGATTGACTCCTCCTTATTTAGAAAAATAGAACTGCAGCACTTTGCGAGAGATGATGAATATGTTTAATGCTTTTTTTCAAGTTATTGCCAAAGAGTTGAAAGGTGCATTTCGTCATCGCAGTGACATTTTAAATCCGGTTTGGTTTTTTATTATCGTTGTTACCCTTTTTCCCCTGGGTATTGGTAGCGATCCGGCCCTATTGCAACGTATCGCACCCGGTATTATATGGGTAGCGGCTTTATTGTCTGCGTTGTTGTCTTTTGAACGTTTATTTAAAGATGACTATATTGATGGCTCACTTGAGCAATTGCTGCTTGCTCCTTTTCCTCTGGCATGGCTGGTCAGCGCAAAAGTCCTGGCGCATTGGTTGCTCACAGGACTACCGGTATTATTGATCTCCCCAATTCTGGCTACTTTTTTAGCACTTGATATAGATACCTACTTCGCGCTGTTTTTAACCCTGTTAATCGGTACCCCTATTTTAAGCTTATTGGGCGCGATAGGTGTTGCATTGACCGTGGGGTTAAGAAAAGGGGGGATTTTATTGAGTTTGATTATGCTGCCGCTTTGTATTCCCATTTTAATTTTTTCAACCATGGCAATTGATGCCGCGTCATACGGGCAATCCTATATTGGATTATTGGCTTTATTGAGCGCGATGTTAGTGGCCGCAATTACGCTGGCACCTTTTGCCATAGCGGCTTCATTACGTGTCAGCGTGAGCTGATTAATATCAAATATGCAAATATGCGCAAATTACTTTATGATGCATGTTCAATCAGGTTGACGATTATATTAATAAAAAAGATAGAGATAATTTATGTGGAAATGGCTGCACCCCTATGCAAAACCAGAGCGGAGTTATCAATTAGCAGGCAAACTGTTGCCCTGGTTCGTTGTTCCTACCCTTATTACTTTTACTGTCGGTTTGGTGTGGGGCTTGCTTTTTTCTCCTGCTGATTATCAGCAGGGGGATAGTTTTCGCATTATCTATATCCATGTACCGGCGGCTATGATGGCGATGGCGGCCTATTCAAGCATGGCCATTGCCGCATTTGTGGCGTTGGTCTGGCAAATTCGCCTAGCAGAAATGACCGTTGCGGCAACCGCACCTGTCGGTGCTGTTTTTACTTTTATCGCCCTGTTTACCGGTGCGGCATGGGGAAAACCGATGTGGGGTGCATGGTGGGTGTGGGATGCACGCTTAACTTCTGAGCTGATCTTACTGTTTGTGTATTTAGGCATTATTGCTTTGTATAATGCCTTTTCCGATAAAGTATTAGCGGGCAGAGCCGCGTCGATTTTAACCCTGGTAGGGGTGATTAATTTACCCATTATTCATTATTCAGTGGTTTGGTGGAATACGCTGCACCAGGGGGCGACGATTGTTAAGTTTGATAAACCCTCAATGGCCGCTGAAATGTTATGGCCTTTGCTGATTATGATTTTTGCTTTTGCAGCGTTACTAGGGGCGTTAACATTGATGCGTTTTAGAAATGAAATTTTGATTCGGGAAAGCCATCGCCCCTGGGTCAGACAATTGCTAGAGAGTAATATAACGGTAGCGGGGAGCAGATAAAATGGCATTTAATTCATTTGCAGATTTTTTTGCGATGGGAGGTTACGGTTTTTATGTCTGGCTGGCTTACGGCATCTCTTTTTTATCTCTTATTGTTCTGATTTTTAATACGTTAACAAAAAGAACAAAAATATTTCGTGCTGTAAAACAGCGTATTGCACGTGAAGAGCGTATTAACAAAGCAAAAAATAGAGAAGGCACATTATGAACCCGAGACGTAAAAAACGTTTGTTAATCACCTCCTCATTAGTATTGGGTTTATCCCTTGCGGTGGGGTTGGTGCTATTTGCACTGCAGCAAAACATTGATCTTTTTTATACACCGACTGAAATCATTCAAGGTAAAAAGGAAACCGGTATAAAACCTGAAGTGGGACAACGCTTACGTGTTGGCGGTATGGTTGTGCCCGGCACGGTGCAGCGGGATCCGCAGAGTTTAAAGGTAAGTTTTGATTTGTTGGATAATGGCGGGGGCATTGTGACCGTCTTCTTTAATGGTATTTTACCTGACTTGTTCCGTGAAGGGCAGGGCATTGTTGCTCAGGGGGAACTGCTTACTGCTACTCAAATTAATGCATTTGAAGTGTTAGCCAAACATGATGAAGAGTATATGCCGCCCGACGTTGCCGATGCGCTTGCCGGCATGGATCATTTGAAAACCAATAAAAAATAATTTTAAGGACATTTCATGCTACCTGAAATAGGTCAGTTCTCTCTGGCAATAGCCTGCATGTTTTCATTATTGCAAACAGTTTATCCGCTCTATGGCATATATAGCGGGCAGCAAAGTGCTATTGCCTCGGCAAAGGTTTTAACTATTTTACAGTTCGTTTTTGTTTTGTTGTCATTTGTTATTCTGGCGTATCTGTTTTTTGTTAATGACTTTACGGTTACCTATATCGCAACCAACTCTAACTCTGCGATGCCCTGGTATTATCGTCTTTCTGCGGTGTGGGGCGCGCATGAAGGATCGCTGCTTTTGTGGGTGTTCCTATTATCACTCTGGAGCACAGCGGTGGCGGTGATGAGTAAACGCTTACCCATTGAATCCATTGCGCGGGTATTAGCGGTATTAGGTTTAATCTCACTGGGGTTTTATCTGTTTGTTTTATTAACCTCGAATCCCTTCTTGCGTACTCTGCCTTATTTTCCTGTTGATGGACGGGATCTTAACCCGCTCCTGCAGGATGTTGGTCTTATTTTCCATCCGCCGATGCTGTATATGGGCTATGTTGGTTTTTCTGTCGCCTTTGCCTTTGCCATTGCCGCATTAATGGAAGGGCGTCTGGACAGTGCCTGGGCTAAATGGTCGCGCCCCTGGACCATGACAGCTTGGATCTTCTTAACCTTAGGTATCGCATTAGGCAGCTGGTGGGCTTATTACGAACTCGGTTGGGGAGGATGGTGGTTCTGGGATCCCGTTGAAAATGCTTCTTTTATGCCCTGGCTTGCCGGTACGGCCTTGATCCACTCCTTAGCGGTCAGTGAAAAACGTGGTGTGTTTAAATCCTGGACGGTTCTGCTGGCGATCTGCGCATTTTCATTAAGCTTGCTCGGCACCTTTTTGGTGCGTTCCGGCGTATTAGTTTCAGTGCATGCTTTTGCCAGTGATCCCGCTCGCGGTCTGTTTATTCTCGGTTTTTTAATTCTGGTGATTGGCGGTTCCCTGTTACTCTACGCAATACAGGCATCAAAAGTGAAGAGTCGCGGGCGTTATAGTTTTATTTCGCGCGAAACGATGCTGTTAAGCAACAATATTTTACTCATCGCGGCATTGATTGTGGTTTTATTAGGGACGCTCTTACCGCTGGTACATAAAGAGTTGGGGTTAGGCAGTATCTCCATTGGCGAACCCTTCTTTAACCGTATTTTTACGGTGCTGATTGTCCCCTTTGCACTTTTTTTAGGCGTTGGTTCATTAGTGCGCTGGCAACGCCAAAATTTAGCTGATTTATTCAAGCCGATTGTTGCCCTGTTGATAATCAGCAGCATTGCTACGGCTGCTTTTCTAGTTGTCTTTGCATTCCATTTTACCTGGCTGGCATTATTAGGCGTGTTTCTCGGGATGTGGATATTGGCTGGCACCTTAGTTGAAATTTACCTGCGTTCAACGCACCGTTTTAGTCTGTGGATTGGATTAACTAAATTAGGCCGCAGTCACTGGGCAATGTGTTTGGGACATGCCGGGCTGGCGCTGATGGTTATTGGTATTACCATGACCCAGAACTTTTCTATCGAACGTGATGTTAAGTTGGCAATCGGAGAGAGTATCGCCTTTGAGCGTTATGATTTTCATTTTGATGCGCTTGAAGCGCTTAACGGTAAAAACTACACCGGCAGTGTGGGTATTTTTACGGTTAAACGTGATCAGCAAACCATTGCCGTTATGAAGCCGGAAAAACGCATCTATACGGTGCAGAGAATGCCGATGACCGAAGCCGCTATTGATCCCGGTATTACCCGGGATCTGTATATCGCGATGGGTGAACCGTTGCCCGATGGTGCCTGGGCGGTGCGTATCTATTATAAACCTTTCATACGTTGGATCTGGTTTGGTCCGGTGCTGATGGCGTTTGCCGGGGTGTTGATGCTTTTCGATCGGCGTTACCGGGTGAAAGCAGTTTCTCAATCCTCAGCGGAGATTATTTAAGATGGCGAACAGTAAAAGAATACTCACCCTGTCAGTACCCTTAATCATCTTTCTGGCGGGATGTTATTTCCTGTTTAAAGGGCTGTATAGCGATCCGCGCAAATTGGATTCGGCATTAATAGGGCAAAGTGTGCCTGAATTTACCCTGCAGGACATTTATAACCCTGAAAAACACTATGATGCTGCTATCTTCAAAGGGCAAAAGCTGTTGCTTAATGTCTGGGCTACCTGGTGTCCTACCTGTTATGCCGAGCATAAATATTTAAATCAGCTGGCCGGACAAGGGATCTATATTATCGGCATGAACTATAAAGATGAGCGCACTAAGGCCATTAAATGGCTAACGGATCTTAAGGATCCCTATGCGATCAGCCTGTTTGATAATGATGGTATGCTGGGGATGGATTTAGGCGTTTACGGTGCGCCTGAAACCTTTTTTATCGATAGCAAAGGTATTATTCAGTACCGTCATGTAGGTGATTTAAATGCGCGTGTCTGGCAAGACGAATTATCTGCTATCTTCGCGGCCATGGAGTAACTTATGCGACTAACTTCATTACCCCACTCTTTGCAAAATAACCGTTTTAAAATATTGGGTTACATCTTTTATCTGTTTTTTTTGCTGGTTTTTTTCAGCCCCTTAGCGGTTGCAGCGATAGATACTTTTGAATTTGATAATGCCGAGCAAGAGCAGACTTTTCATGCATTAACAAAACAACTGCGCTGCCCGAAATGCCAGAATCAAAATATTTCTGACTCCAATGCCGAACTGGCAAAAGATTTGCGCAATAAAACCTATGAACTGGTTAAACAGG
>JBATHQ010000198.1:0-2783 GCA_049667005.1 Psychromonas sp. | reverse complement strand
GTTATAACAGGTGCGCAGATCCAGGCAACACTAGATGATTTAGCGATCGAAAATGGTCAAGTTATTAATGTAAACGCCGGGCAAACCTTAACCCTGGGCAACATTCAAGGTGCAGGCGCACGCTGTTATTTGGCGGTGCAGGGCGGTATCCAGTGCCCTGATTATTTAGGCAGTAAATCGACCTTTACATTAGGACAATTCGGTGGTCATGCCGGGCGTGCTATCCGTACCGGTGATGTGTTACCTATCAAAGCCATCACTGAAAAACAGCTGGCAGTGATTAGCAACACTGACTTGCCCGCACAACTCCCTGAAATTAGCGATAATTGGACCATTCGCGTCATCTATGGCCCGCACGGAGCGCCTGACTTCTTTTGTCCTGAAGATATTGATGAGTTCTTTGCCGCAACCTGGAAAGTGCATTTTAACTCCAGCCGCACTGGAGTGCGTTTAATGGGGCCTAAACCCAAATGGGCACGCAATGATGGTGGCGAAGCGGGCTTACACCCTTCAAATATTCATGATAATGCCTATGCCGTTGGTACTATTGATTTCACGGGGGATATGCCGGTTATTCTCGGACCCGACGGGCCAAGTCTGGGCGGGTTTGTCTGCCCGGTCACCATTATTAAGGCGGATCTGTGGAAAGTCGGGCAGCTTAAAGCGGGAGCAACCATCCGTTTTCAGGCGGTCTCCATTCAAGATGCACAGCAGCTTGAGATGCAGCAGATTAAATCGTTAGCAGCAGGGCAATTTACAGAGCAGCAAGTGCCGACTGAGTTACCCGTCAGCGCAATTATTAAGCAGATAGATAAAACCGAGAGCACTGAGCAGGTGGTGTACCGCGCTAGCGGGGAAGATTACCTATTGGTGGAATATGGCCAGCAGGTATTAGATGTGGCACTGCGTTTTCGTGTACATGCATTGATGCTGCAATTACAAAGCATGAAAATAGCCGGAATTGCTGAGCTTACGCCGGGAATACGTTCGCTGCAGGTGCATTACGATAATCTGCAGTTACCGCTAGAGAAATTGTTAGAATTGCTGGCACAGGCAGAGGACGCATTGGGTGATGTTAGCCAATTATCTGTGCCTTCCCGAATTGTTCATATTCCATTATCCTGGGATGATTATGCAACGCGTCTGGCGATAAAAAAATACGATGAACTGGTGCGTAAAGATGCACCATGGTGCCCGGATAATATTGAGTTTATCCGCCGTATTAATGGCCTCGATTCAGTGGAAGAGGTTAAACAGATAGTGTTCAATGCCAGTTATCTAGTGATGGGGTTAGGGGATGTCTATCTAGGTGCTCCTGTTGCCACACCGCTGGATCCGCGCCATCGTTTAGTGACCACTAAATACAACCCGGCAAGAACCTGGACGCCTGAAAATGCAGTGGGGATTGGTGGTGCTTATTTGTGTGTTTACGGCATGGAAGGTCCGGGGGGCTATCAGTTTGTAGGCCGTACACTGCAGATGTGGAACCGTTATCGTAAAACCGCTGAATTTAATAAACCCTGGTTATTGCGATTTTTTGATCAAATTCGTTTTTATCCGGTTAGCAGTGAGGAGTTAACACAAATTCGTCATGATTTTCCGCGTGGCGATTATCCGCTGAAAATACAGCAAACCACCTTTAGTCTGGCTGAATATCAGCAGCAGTTGAGTGCCGATCAAGAATCTATTATTGCTTTTAAAAACACCCAGCAAAAAGCATTTGAAGCTGAGCGCCAGCGCTGGCAGGAGAGCGGACAGGCTAATTTCGTTGCCGATGAAATGACGCAGGTAGAAACCGATGTCGTTGCGTTAACGGCGCAGCAACGCGGGGTTGACAGTCACGTTGCCGGTAATATCTGGAAGGTATTGGTAGAGCCCGGTGAGCATGTCGTTGCCGGCCAACCTCTATTAATACTGGAAGCGATGAAAATGGAGATCGAAGTAGTTGCCCCAGCCGCGGGGATGGTGGAAAGCGTAGTGCAAAAAGAGGGCGCTCAAGTGCATGCCGGGCAACGTTTATTGATTCTGGAGCAATTATAATGACCAATATGATAAGTGAACAACTGATGACAATAGATGCCCTGCAGCAGGCTTACCGCAGTGGGCAATTAAATGTACAAACATTTTTAGGCGAAAAATTACAGCAGGCAAAAAGTGATACCAATAATGTCTGGTTAGCCACTATTTCCGAAACCCAGCTGCAGGAGCTGTTAGCAACGCTGAGCAGCAAATCAATTGATGACCTGCCGTTATATGGCGTGCCGTTTGCGGTTAAAGATAATATTGATTTGTCGTTATTACCGACCACGGCGGGTTGTGCAGCCTATTCTTACCAGCCAGACCAGTCAGCCTATGTGGTGCAGCTGTTAATAGAGGCTGGCGCAATTCCGCTCGGTAAAACCAATTTAGATCAGTTTGCCACGGGACTCGTTGGTGTACGCAGTCCATGGGGCGCGGTAAAAAATAGTTTTGATCCCGAGTATATCTCCGGTGGTTCAAGCTCAGGCAGTGCGGTGGCGGTGGCTAAAGGACAGGTCAGCTTTGCATTAGGCACTGATACAGCAGGCTCCGGTCGAGTACCTGCCGCATTGAACAATATTGTCGGATTAAAAGCGAGCAAAGGCTTATTAAGCTGCACTGGCGTTGTGCCAGCCTGCAAAAGTTTGGATTGTGTCACCTTGTTTGCCAATACGGTGGATGAACTGAATCAACTGCTTGATATTTGCGCTCAGGAGGATAAAAAAGATTGCTACTCTCGCGCTAACAGCATTGATAATAGTGCT
>JBATHQ010000197.1:0-14158 GCA_049667005.1 Psychromonas sp. | reverse complement strand
CTTCTATTCACGTTATTGCTTAATAACGCGTTATTATAGATAATCATAGAGCAGCGTGTTAGACGCTGCTTTTTTTGTCTTTTTTTATTCCCATAAGCTTCTGGCCATCAATAAGTTGCCGAAGGAACTACTAATACATCTTCTATTCACGTTATTGCTTAATAACGGGTTTTTACAGATGATCATAGAGCAGCGTGTTAGACGCTGCTTTTTTTTGTCTTTTATTTATTCCCATAAGCTTCTGGTCATCAATAAGTTGCCGAAGGGACTACTAATACATCTTCTATTCACGTTATTGCTTAATAACGCGTTATTATAGATGTTCATAGAGCAGCGTGTTAGACGCTGCTTTTTTTTGTCTTTTTTTTATTCCCATAAGCTTCTGGCCATCAATAAGTTGCCGAAGGAACGACTAATACATCTTCTATTGACGTTATTGCTTAATAACGCGTTATTATAGATGATCATAGAGCAGCGTTTTAGACGCTGCTTTTTTTGCCAGTTTCTCAATAACCTATAATAAAGCCCCCGCGCCCTGCTGTTTTGTATATAATCGCCAATGTATCTTCCATTTACCGACTTGGTTAAACAACAATGAACTTTACAACGCGCATTCTATATTTTTTAAAACCCATTTTTTGGGGGATTATTATCGCGATATTAATCATCCACGGCTCGCAATTAGGGACAACGTTAATATCATTCATCAATAACGATCGAGTTGTAAGTTATAGTAAATCTGTAAAAAAAGCATCACCCGCAGTCGTTAACATCTATTCTCAACAATACGTTGATTCTACGATTGATAACAAACAGCACCTGCAACCGACAGGACTAGGATCCGGCATTATTGTTGATAAAGCCGGTTACATCCTAACTAACTACCATGTTATTGAACGGGCAGATCAGATACTTGTCGCGTTGCAAGACGGTCGTTTATTTAGCGCCTCGGTGGTCGGCAGTGATGTCATAACCGATCTCGCAGTACTTCAAATTAAAGGAAATAATCTTCCCGTTATTCCTCAGAATAACCAATACCAACCGCAAGTTGGTGATATCGTGTTGGCCATTGGTAACCCATATAATTTGGGGCAAACCATTACCCAGGGGATTATTAGCGCGACAGGTCGAAATGGTATGAGCTCTTCCGGGCGTCAAGACTTCCTACAGACAGATGCAGCCATTAATGAAGGGAACTCAGGCGGTGCATTAATTAACAGTCGCGGTGAGTTAGTCGGGATTAATACCTCAGAATTTTACAGCCGTAATCAAAACCTTAGCTATGGCATTAGTTTTGCGATTCCCTATAAACTCTCTCAGCGAATTATGCGCAGTCTAATTAAAGATGGCCGTGTTATTCGTGGCTCTTTGGGTATCGTAGCAGAAAATTTAGATCCACTTTTAGCGCGATTGTGGGGGTTAAAAGCACAAAACAGCACCATTATTAAACAGGTACAGGAAGGCGGCCCGGCAAGCAAAGCAGGTATCGAAGTAAATGATATTTTACTGAAAATTAACAATATCCCGGTAGAAAACTTAATTTTCGCCATGGATATGGTTGCCGAAATCCCTCCCGGAACCAAAGCGCTTTTAACGCTGTTACGTCAAGGTAAGCAGATCGAAGTAGAGGTCATTATTAGCGAACTTGACAATCCGCCGAAAAATTTAAACCGCTAATATTCAGGATGCAAATTTGCATATTGAGGTAGTTTGGTTATAAACGGCCAAAAACGAAAAAGGGAAGCTTAGCGCTTCCCTTTTTTATATTAACGTTGATTAACAATAGCAGTTAATTAAATGCTTAAAGTTAATTTTCGATACGCTTAATGTTTGCGCCAAGTGCAATCAACTTGTTCTCTATCGCTTCATAGCCGCGATCAATATGGTAGATCTCATCAACAATCGTTTCTCCCTGCGCAATCAGGCCTGCAATCACTAAACTTGCTGAAGCACGTAGATCTGTTGCCATCACCTTTGCCCCCGTCAAGCGATCATGGTCACCACAAATGGCCAGATTGCCGTCTAACGTAATATTAGCGCCCATGCGTTGTAATTCAGGCACATGCATAAAACGGTTCTCAAAAATATTCTCTTTGATGCGTCCCGTACCCGGTGCCACTGTATTTAACACGGTAAACTGCGCCTGCATATCCGTTGGAAAAGCCGGATGCGGTGCTGTTGTTATATTCACGGACTTAAGCTCACGGCCAATCATATCCACTTCAATCCAGTCACTGCCCGTTGTCACTAAAGCTCCTGCCTCTTCTAACTTAGACAGTACAGCCATTAATAAATTCGGATCCGTTTTAACACACTTGACTTTGCCGCCACTGACCACACCAGCAACTAAAAAAGTGCCGGTTTCAATGCGATCGGGCTGTACCTGATAACTACAATCTCCTAAAGATTCAACGCCTTCAATAACGATAGTATCCGTTCCCGCACCGGAAATCTTACCGCCCATACCATTAATAAAATTAGCCAGATCAACAAGTTCAGGTTCTTTAGCTGCATTTTCAATGGTGGTAACACCCTCAGCAAGCGCTGCAGCCATCATTAGATTACCCGTACCGGTGACGCTGACCATATCCATGTAAAGATGTGCGCCTTTTAAACGACCATCAACACGCGCTTTAATAAAACCGTCTTCCACCTTAATGATTGCGCCCATTTGCTCAAGACCGTGGATATGCAAATTCACCGGACGAGCGCCGATAGCGCAACCGCCTGGTAAAGAGATATCTGCTTGACCAAAACGAGCAACCAAAGGACCCAGGGCTAGAATAGAGGCACGCATACTGCGCACCAACTCATAAGAAGCCGTAAAATTCTTTACAGATGCCGCATTAATATGTACCTCATGCCCAACCTGTGATGCTTCTGCTCCCAGTTCTTGTAACAGTTCAAGTGTTGTCGAGATATCTTTTAACAGTGGAATATTCGTTAGTTTAATATCACCTTTGGATAATAAGCTCGCAAATAAAATTGGTAATGCTGCATTTTTGGCGCCGGAGATTGTCACTTCTCCTTTTAACTGGCAACCACCTTGAATTAAAAACTGACCCATCAAATTATCCTTTCTCTACTAAATAAAGTGTTTTTGTTTTTGCCATTCACTTGGTGTTAATGCTTTAATGGTGAGCGCATGAATGGCATTACTTGCAATCTCATCGGTCAGGGGGCCGTAAACAACTTGTTGTTTTTTAACACGGCTCATGTCGATAAACATTTCACTGACGGCAATGACTTGAAAATTGCCGTTTTCACCTTTTACGATACATTCATCAAGCGCTAATGCTTGCTCTAATTTTGCTTTTATTATTTCACTATTCATTGCTTAACCTACTACTTGAAGAGAAAGCTTACCCCATATAAATCTGCTAAGATCGACATCTTATCAGAGACGCCCTCAAAGCATACATTTTCACTGATTGTCTTAATTTGTACTAAATATGCGATGCCTGCAGAGTCAATATTTGTAAGCTGCTGTAAATCAATTACTTTTTTGTTTTGATACGTTTGTATATCAGGGAATTGTTTCGCAGACAATTTACTCAACAGTAAGTCGCCCTTTAGTATCATCATCCCGTCATTTACACTGCTAGTCACGATGAAAACTCGCTATTTTTCTTTTTCAGCAATTCAGTCACATGATCAATGCCATTTTTCTGAATAAGGTTTTTTATCTCTGACTGTTTTGTATCTAACATGCTAACGCCCTCTGCGATAACATCAAATACTTTCCATTGGCCGGTTTTTTTATTTTCCCGCAATTTAAAACTCAATTTAACTATCTGGTTATTTTTATCCCGCACGTTCACCGGAACAGTAACAATACTCGAATTTTTAAAGTTTGTATTACCAGGCACTTCTATCGTTTGGCCGTCATATTTTAATAAAATATGGCCGTAAGAGTTCAGCAAATGCATGCGGAATGCTTCCACAAAATCATTACGTTGAGTTGCGGTCGTTTTTTTCAAATCTGCACCTAATACTTTATAAGCCGCATATTTGTAATCAAAATAAGGCAGTAGTTCCTCTTCAATGATCACTTGAATATAATCAGGTTTAGCCTGCAAACGTGCTTCATCAACCGCTATCCGCTCAAATGTTTTAGCAGATACGGATTGAATCACTTTATTAGGGTCTTTCATATCTATCTCGATACTAAAAGCGAGACTCGAAAAAAACAGTGTTAAAGCCATCAAAAAATAGCGCATTATTCCTCCTTATTCATTGAATAAATAAATTGACCGATTAAGTCTTCAAGCACGATCGCAGATTTAGTATCTTCGATACGATCGCCGTTTTCTAACAGAGCGGTATCCTCATCAACAAAACCGGGTTGCAGACCTACATATTGCTCCCCTAATAAACCGGAAGTTAAAATAGACATTGAAGAGGTTTCCGGGTAGTAACCATTACCTTCAAACATAGCCAGCCTTACTACTGGCGTATAACTCTCTTTATCTATAGTGATCCCTTCAACTCTTCCGACAACGACGCCACCGAGTTTCACGGGCGATCTTACTTTTAAGCCGCCGATATTAGAAAATTTTGCATACAGGGTATAGCTGCGCCCCTCGCCTTTTAATGACAAACCGGCAACATTAAAGGCCAATATCGCCATGGACAACATTGCGCCGATAACAAAAACACCAACCCACATTTCCGTTTTTTTCTGAGACATATTTACTTCCACTTTTTATATGCTGGATTATATTCCAAACATAAACACTGTTAATATAAAATCCATTGCTAACACTAATAAAGATGAAACTACCACTGTTTGCGTTGTTGAACGGCTGATACCTTGTGCGTTTGGTATGACATGGTAACCATTATACAGTGCAACCCAGGTGATCATTACACCAAAAACAACACTTTTAAGCACACCATTCATCACATCAGGCATATAGTCAACACTGCCCTGCATCACTGACCAGTAAGCCCCTCCGTCCACGCCCATCCAGGAGACGCCAATTAAATAGCCTCCCCAGATAGCAACCACATTAAAGATCAGGGTCAGTAACGGCAAGGTTATAATCCCGGCAAGAAAACGCGGCGCAATCACACGCTTAAGCGGAGATACCGCCATCATCTCCATACTCGCAAGCTGTTCGGTACTTTGCATCAAACCAATTTCAGCGGTCAGAGCAGATCCTGCGCGTCCGGCAAAAAGTAAAGCCGTTACAACCGGACCTAATTCTCTTAACAGCGATAACGCAACCATGCTGCCCAAACTCTCTTCCGCAGCATAATCAACTAACACATTATACCCCTGCAGGCTCAATACCATGCCTATAAACAACCCAGAGGTTACTATAATCGGTAACGATAAAATACCGAGCTGAAATATCTGCTTAATAAACAGCGAAAACAGTTTAGGGTGCGGCGCACCTGCAACAGTATGAAACAACATTAAACAAGACTTGCCTGTTATTTCAACAAAAGACAAAGATACACGCCCGACGGCGCTAACAAAAGCTAACATTAGCGTTTTACCTGCTGTAAATCAGATTGAAAATCCTCAGTTTTGAAATGAAAAGGCACCGGCCCTTCACTCCGCCCGTGCAGAAACTGTTGTAATAATTCGTTTTCAGTGTCTTTTAACACCTCTTCAACAGTCCCTTGCGCAATAATACTTTTCTCTGCTAGTACATAAACATTGTCGGCAATAGATAGCACTTCATCGACATCATGGGTGACAATGATCGAGGTCAAGCCTAAATTTTTATTTAATTGCTCTATCAATTTAAGCAGTACATTCATCGATATCGGATCCTGGCCGCTGAAAGGCTCATCATACATGATTAATTCCGGATCCAGTGCGATTGCACGCGCCAAGGCAACACGCCGTGCCATACCGCCAGATAATTGTTGTGGTGCTAAATCACGAGCGCCTCTTAAACCAACCGCTTCGAGCTTCATCAAAACCAATATATTGAGTAATGATTCATCCAGATTGTTATGCTCACGTAACGGAAAAGCGACATTTTCAAAAACAGAAAGATCATTAAACAGTGCACCGCTTTGAAATAACATACCCATTTTTTTACGCGCCTGATAGAGTTCAGCCGTGGAGCAGTTATGCAGCGCTGTCTGGTTAAAAATTATTTCGCCACTATCGACAGCCAACTGACCGCCGATAAGTTTCAATAATGTCGTTTTTCCTATACCACTTGGGCCTAAGATTGCCGTAATTTTACCACGCTCAAACTCAAAAGATAAATTATCAAATAATAATCGATCACTTCGTGAGAAGCACATGTTTTTTATTTCAAGATGACATGGGTTGTTCATAAATCCTTATACCTTTAGATAAACACGAATCGACAGTGTAAGGTGGTGAACTTTTTTATACAACCGACATTCCGCACCGATTCGCAACAAATTGATTTAATAAGCTTATTTTTCATTGTAAGTTGTATAAATAAATCGCAAAAGCCTTTTATATCATATTGTTATTAATTTGCTGTTGGAAAAATGCCAAACCAATATTTATATCTGTGATGATCGCTGTTTTTGACAACAAAGCAGTCAATAGGAGATAATTAGGAGATTCGGACTGATTGGATAAAATTTTGATCAGCAATGACGGTAATTGGCTGTACAAGATCCCCTTCTGTGCTTTTAAACTTCCACACAAGGCGCCTTAACACGCATCATATTTTTTACTAAAATCAAAAGGAAGGGTAACGAGTCGACTTCCACACAGTATTATCACATTGACCAACAAACATTGCTCGCCTTTAAACATGCATTTTGTTATTTTGTTTATTACTGGCTGGGCAGCACTGTTTTAATAACGCAGCTTTAATAATACAGCATACTACTTAATCAACTGAGAATTTACATGGTCATAACACCTTATGGTAAAATTAGTGCCGAAAATTACCAACGCGCCGCAAATATAAAACTACTTATTTGTGATGTTGATGGTGTTTTTTCCGATGGCAGAATTTATTTGGGGAATCAGGGCGAAGAATTAAAAGCCTTTCATACTAAAGATGGTTTTGGCATCAAAGCTATCCTAAATATTGGCATCAATGTCGCGATCATTACAGGACGTCAATCCTTGATTGTTGAAAACAGAATGCAGGCACTCGGTGTCCCTTTTATATTTCAAGGCAAAGAGGATAAATTCACGGTTTATCAATCTTTATTAACTACACTAAATTTAAAACCGGAACAGGTCGCGTATATTGGCGATGATGTGGTGGATCTGCCGGTAATAGAAGATTGCGGTTTAGGTATTGCAGTAGATGACGCGCATCCTCTGGTATTAATGGGCGCAAGATTAATAACCCGGACCAAAGGTGGTTATGGTGCAGTGCGCGAAATCTGCGATCTTTTTCTACAATGTAATAACAAACTCAATATCACCCGGGGCAAAAGTGAATAAATGAATAAGCGCAACAGTATTCCCTTTTTTTTATTGCTAGCCGCTTTTGTAATTTGGTCGTTTTATAAAGAGGAGGTTATCGCCCCCTCTTTGCCAATTCATCATCCGAGTTATATTGCGACTGATATTAATAGTATTCACTTTGATACAACAGGTTTTCTGGATCATAAAATATCTGCCGATAAAGCCACGAACTTTAATGAAGATGAGCAGACTAATTTTATAAAACCAAAGCTGATTGTTTATATCCAGAATGAACAACCCGAGACAACTACTATTTGGCAGATAACCAGTGAAGAGGCAGTTCTTCACCAACAAAACAGATTAGTTTTATCGAAAAATGTATTGGTCAAGAACCTCAGTTTGGATCAATTTATTGAAACCATGGAAACGCAAGAACTGACTATCTATCTCGATAAAAAAGAACTCACGAGTGACCTGTTAGTCACCTGGAAAGGGCCGCTAATGCAACAACAAGGCGTTGGTATGTGGGCTTCTCTGGTCACAGAAGAATTAACTATGAAAGAGCAAATAAAAGCGGTATACCTTAATGAAAAAAAATAAAATAAGCGTAATTATCAGCATGCTGGTTATTTCATTTTCCAGTGTTGCAGTAGAATCTGATTTTGATCAACCGATTCACGTCAGTTCCATCAGTCAGCACGCGTCGATGAAGGACAATACGGTCGTCTTTCAGGATGAAGTCTTATTGACTCAAGGTACAATTAAATTAACCGCGGATAAATTGACCATTATCAGAGGGGATAAACCCAACCATGAGATAATGATCGCTGAGGGTAAAACCGCTACTTTTTACCAGACTCAAGAAGATGGTAGACCCCTTGATGCACAGGCAAATAAGATTCATTACGACGTTGCCAAATCTACCATCACCCTTAGCGGCAATGCCCAGATCAAGCAGCTGGACAGCCAGATAAATGGTTCAAAAATTGTTTATTCATTGGATTCTGAAGAGCTCACCGTAAGCAACGACGGCCAGAAACAACGTGTCACAACGGTATTTTTACCCGCACAGTTTGATAATAATAAAGAAAATAAAACATCAAAATAAAGAAGAGTAAAAATGGCAGATTTGATCGCTAAAGGTTTGGTGAAAAGTTACAAAGGCCGCACCGTGGTAAACGGCGTAGCATTAACCGTTAAAACGGGTGAGATAGTCGGTTTACTTGGCCCGAATGGCGCAGGAAAAACGACCTCTTTTTACATGGTTGTCGGTCTGGTAAAACAGGACGAAGGCAGTATTTTTATTGATGGCGAAGATATTTCCAATGATCCGATGCATATTAGAGCACAAAAAGGGATTGGTTATCTGCCTCAAGAGGCTTCTATTTTCCGGCGCTTAACGGTGACAGAAAATATCATGGGTATTTTGCAGACCCGTAAAGAGTTAACCAATGCTCAAAGAGAAGAGAAGCTTAATACGTTACTGGATGAGTTCCATATTACGCATATTCGTAATAACAAAGGCATGAGTCTTTCCGGCGGTGAGCGTCGTCGGGTTGAAATAGCCCGTGCACTGGCAACCGAGCCAAAATTTATTCTGTTAGATGAACCTTTTGCCGGCGTAGATCCTATTTCTGTTATTGATATCAAAAATATTATCCAGCATCTAAGAGATCGCGGGTTAGGCGTATTAATCACGGATCACAATGTGCGTGAAACATTAGATGTCTGTCAGCATTCCTATATCGTTAGCCATGGTGAAATCATTGCCGTGGGTAATCAAGCTGAAATATTATCGAATAAACAGGTAAAAGAGGTCTACCTGGGTGAAGCATTTAAATTATAGATAGTTGATATTAAATTTTAACGCCGCATTAATCGCGGCAACATACATACTCAGTATTAACCCTCACGGGTTGGGGAAAATATTTTGATGAAACAAGGTTTACATTTAAAGATGGGGCAGCAGTTGTCAATGACGCCCCAATTGCAACAGGCAATCAAATTATTACAACTGTCTACATTGGATTTACAACAAGAAATTCAAAATGCACTCGATTCAAACCCATTATTAGAGCAGGAAGAGGATAACGGTACACTGGAGGTCACCACCGAGCAAGACAGCAGTTCGATTGATACATCGGAAGCCATAACGCAACAGGAGTTCTCTGAGGATTTACCCGTTGAAAATAATTGGGAAGAATCTTACAACCAAGAATCAATCAGCTCCTCAGCTCCCTCCCTTGCTGGTTATGAAGGCGAAGATACTGTTTATCAGGGCGAATCATCAACATCTCTACAGGATCATTTGATTTGGCAGATGCAACTTACGCCGTTCTCTGAAACCGATCTGATGATAGCCACGTCGATTATCGATTCGATAGATGAATCAGGCTATTTGAGAACAAGTTGTGAAGCAATATTAGAAAGCTTGTTAAGTGAAGTTGAAGATCTTGAGTTAGATGAGGTTCAGGCTGTTCTAAAGCGTATTCAACACTTTGACCCGATCGGCGTTGCCGCGCGGTCAACCCAGGAGTGTTTACAAATCCAGCTGCAGCATTTACCGGAGCAAACATTATGGCGCAGTGAAGCATTAACGATACTGACCAACCACATGGATTTGCTGGGTAACCGTGACTATCGTACGCTGGCCAGAAAAAGTAAATTAAAAGAAACTGAGTTGGCAGAAGTATTACAATTAATTCAATCGCTTGAACCGCGTCCAGGCAACCAGATAGAGAACAGCCGAGCGCAATATATTGTGCCTGATGTTTATGTCAAAAAGATTGCCGGTCAATGGGTTGTCTCACTGCATCCTGATTCAGATCCTAAACTTTCAATAAATCAAGAATATGCTGCATTATGTAAAGGTAATATCAGTAAAACCGATTCGCAATTTATTAAAGGTCATTTACAAGAAGCTAAATGGTTTATTAAAAGTCTGGAAAGCCGTAACGAAACGCTTTTAAAAGTATCCAATTGTATTGTTAGACAACAACAAGCATTTTTTGAATATGGTGAAGAAGCCATGAAACCGATGGTGCTGAATGATGTTGCAGCGGAGGTTGAGATGCATGAATCGACAATTTCACGTGTCACAACACAAAAGTTCATGCATACCACAAGAGGTATCTTTGAATTGAAATATTTCTTTTCCAGCCACCTTGCAACCGAGAGTGGTGGCGAGTGTTCTTCTACGGCCATTAAAGCATTAATCAAAAAAATGGTCACTGCAGAACTAGGCAACAAACCTCTCAGTGATAATAAAATAGCCCAGTTACTAGAAGAACAGGGGATTAAGGTAGCGCGTCGCACAATAACTAAATACCGGGAACTATTGGGTATTCCGTCGTCGAGCCAACGTAAAATGTTGTCATAATTATTGATGAAGATTAAAAAATACCGATTTCTTGATGGTCATTCGGTTCGAAAATGCTAAACTCGCCCGTCTCTTTGCAATCGACCAAATTAAATATGAATATTTCAAACTTATTAAAGAAAGAATCCATCTTTAGTCAAACTACCTGCACCAGTAAAAAATGTGCATTAGAAAAAATAAGCCACATTGCAGGTGAGCAGTTAAATCTTGATCCGCAAATATTATTTAATGATTTAATTGCACGTGAAAAAATTGGATCTACGGGTGTAGGATCGGGTATTGCCATTCCGCACGTAAAAATAGACAGCTCTTTACCTGCTACCGCCGTTTTCATTCAATGCGAGTCAGGGATAGATTATGATTCTTATGACGGCAACAAAGTGGATATACTCTTCGCAATCTTTGTACCGGAAGATCGCTGTAAAGAGTATCTCGGCACGCTTTCTGAACTCAGTCAGAAGCTGTTGGATAAACAATTTTTACGCCAGCTAAGAAATGCACAAACAAACGAAGAGTTATGCCTATTACTACAAATTGAATAAACTTCTGGGGTTACAATGAAATTAATCGTTATTAGCGGTCGCTCTGGTTCAGGAAAAAGCATCGCCCTGCATGTCCTTGAAGATTTAGGTTATAACTGTATTGACGGCGTTCCATTTCAGCTGCTTGAACAATTAATCGACAGTGTCGACCCCAAGAATAACAAAGTAGCGATCAGTTTAGATGTGCGCAATTTACCCGCTGAAGCTGATAAGATTGAAAAATTACTCACAACATTAAATAAAAAAGTTGAGCTGGAGATAATCTACCTCGATGCTATAGGCTCCGAACTGATTCGCAGGTACAGTGAAACACGGCGCCTACATCCGCTATCTAAAAACAAATTATCCCTGTCGCAGGCAATTGAGTTAGAAAGTGAACTTTTAAAGCCGATCCATGACAACGCGTCACTTTATATCGATACCACCACCCTCTCTATCCACAATTTAAATGAACGCCTTAAAATTCATTTACAAGGGTCGACTAAAAGTAAGTTACTGGTCACATTCCAATCATTTGGCTTTAAAAATATGCACCCTGATGATGCCGATTACATTTTTGATGTGCGCTTTTTACCCAATCCACATTGGCAGCCCGAATTACAAAAATACACAGGTAAAGATCAGCCCGTACAAGATTTTCTAGATTCGCACATTCTGGTAAAGCAAACGATTAACCAAATCGAGAATCTTTTTCACTCCTGGCTACCTTACCTTGAAGAGAATAACCGCAACTATGTCACCATTGCGATTGGTTGTACGGGTGGGAAACACCGCTCGGTATATGTAGCGGAACAGCTGGCAGCTCGCTTTGAAAAAAAATATCAAGTCCAAATTGAACATAAGGGTTTAAAGGAGCTGAATCAAAAGTGAAAACCATTGCACAAACTATTGTCATTCAAAATAAATTAGGTCTGCATGCGCGAGCCACTATCAAACTTGTGCAATTAGTTGAGTCTTTTGATGCTACTATCATCATTAGACATCAAGGCAAACAAGCCGATGCCAGCAGCGTGCTCGGTTTGTTAGTCTTAGAGACCTGCTTCGGTCAAGAGATCGAAATACTGGCGAAAGGAAAAGAAGCTGAACAGGCGATGCTTGCGGTTACCAGACTGATAGAAGATAAGTTTTTAGAAGAAGAATAATATAAGGTCATCTATGCGAGACAATACTGACGTACAAAATGCCCAGAAAAAACTGCTAGAGGTCAATAAAGCGCTGGAAAGCGGTATGTTCGTATTAGCCCGTAGTATTCTTCAAAAAATGCCCGCCTGTGATGTCGCACTCTTACTTGAATCCACCCCCCCCACTAACCGAAAAATATTATGGAGCTTAACTGACCATGATCAGCAGGGGGAGATACTTGATGAATTAAACGAAGATGCCAAAGATGGCATCATTGCGTTAATGGATGCAATCAATATAGCATCTGTCACAGAAGGGATGGATACCGATGATATCGCTTCAATTTTACGCGGCATTCCTGACAGTCTATATCAAGCGGTATTGCAGAACATGGACGAACAGGATAGGCACCGCGTAGAGCAGGCACTCGCTTATCCGGAAGATACTGCCGGTTCGTTAATGAACACTGACACGATCACCCTGCGTCCTGATGTGTCAATCGATGTGGTATTACGTTATCTGCGTCTAAAAGGTGAACTTCCCGAAGCAACCGATACTTTGTACGTGGTTAATGAGCAAGACCAATTAATTGGCGACGTGCCTTTATCCACTTTATTAACGGTTAATCCTGCACTCTCGGTCGCGCAGGTGATGAACAGTAAAACCCGTATGCTGCAAGTAGAGATGGATGACGGTGAGATTGCCAAGTTATTTGAACGCCACGACTGGATTTCGGCGCCCGTTGTTGACCATGATAAACACCTTTTAGGGCGAATAACAATTGATGATGTAGTTGATATTATCCGTGAAGATGCTGAGCATTCAATGATGGGGATGGCGGGTATGGATGATGATGAAGATACCTATGCCCCGGTGTTTTCAAGCGCGAAACGACGTACTGTTTGGCTCGCACTGAATTTAATGGCAGCATTTATTGCAGCCTCTGTATCGAACATGTTTGAAGCAACCTTGGAGCAGATGGCGACACTCGCCGTTTTAATGACGATAGTGCCAAGCATGGGGGGGATCGCTGGTAATCAAACACTTGCATTAGTTATTCGAGGCCTTGCCGTTGGCCATATTGGCAGCTCGAATATGCGTTGGTTAATCGGTAAGGAAGCAGCCATTGGTTTAATTAATGGTATGATTTGGGCCACCTTAGTGGCCACCGCAGTGACCTTATGGAAAGGCGATATCACCGTCGGTTTCATCATCGCCGGGGCAATGTTTATCAATTTATCGGTTGCCGGTATTGCCGGGGCAACGATCCCGCTTATTATGCATAAATATAAAATAGATCCGGCATTGGCAGGCGGTATGGCGTTAACCACGCTAACCGATGTGATCGGACTATTTTCATTCCTGGGAATGGCAACATTAGTGCTGAAAGTTTGATTTTATCTGTTTTGTAAAAACAGTAACCATGATTCGATAAGGTGAACAAAATCTTCAAAACCACAGTTTGCTTCACTTTCCAAATCATAAAAGGACAGGTCGCCTTCTAATTCAATCTCATCGAAGTTATTTAATAAACTATGGTTGATGACCTGCGCTTCATCCTCATTAAGCAACAGTGAAAATTCACTGCCAACCAGCTTAATCTCATTCACCGCCCGCTGTTGTATGCGTAAAATATTACTCAGGAGATTTTCGACCCAATTAATAGATTGCCCCTCCTGCTCCAACCAGGTAGCAAAAGCTTCATGGTCCATAGACAACTTTACGGTCGCCTGATCGCTGATAAAG
>JBATHQ010000196.1:0-3326 GCA_049667005.1 Psychromonas sp. | reverse complement strand
CCTACCACTCAATGGTATCAATCTGGTGTTCAGATGATCCTAAAGAGGCCCTAAGCAATGCTAAAAAGCGTCGTTCTATCCCATCTAAAACCTGTGATAATACGGTTAAAGAACAATATGAATTGGGACTATTGTTAGGCGTGAATGGTACTCCTGCTCTTATTTTAGAAGACGGCTCACTCGCGCCGGGTTACTTGCCTGCTGAGAACTTGCTGCAAGTTTTAGAAAAATAACGTAACTTGAAGATGCAGATTAATTTAATGTTCTGCATCTTCATCTTAGGGTCTGTTGACCTTTCTCGATTGTTTTTACAGCAGTTTATTAAAGATTAAATAATCTGTATTACAGCCTCTATACAAAGAATTTGGTAGGTATTATGCCCTCAGTTCAAGTGAAAAACCGAACCACAATTGATGCCGCTTCAATCACCTTAGACTGCTCCCCTTTATTAAAACAGCTATATATTAATCGCGGTATTAAAAGTGCAAAGGAGCTGGACAACAGCACGCAAAGCCTGCTTCATGTACAACAATTAAAAGGTGTAACCGAGGCCTGTGAACTTTTGTATGAAGCATTGTTATCTTCACGCAAAATCATTGTGGTGGGAGATTTTGATGCCGATGGTGCGACCAGTACCGCACTGAGTATGCTTGCTTTGCGTGGTTTAGGCTTTACAAATATTGATTATCTGATTCCGAATCGTTTTGATTATGGTTATGGGTTAAGCCCGGAGATAGTGGATTTAGCGATTACCAGGGGGGCGCAACTATTGATGACCGTGGATAATGGTATCTCCAGTATCGCCGGTGTAAAACATGCTAAGGACAAAGGTCTGAAGGTATTAGTAACAGATCACCATTTGCCCGGGGAGGAGATCCCACAAGCAGACGCTATCGTGAATCCAAATCAAACTGGCTGCACTTTTCCCAGTAAAAATTTAGCGGGTGTGGGCGTTGCTTTTTACGTGATGTTGGCATTACGTGCTTTTATGCAGCAGAAAGGTTATTTTAGCCATTTTAAAGCGCCTAATTTAGCCTCATTATTAGATATCGTTGCATTGGGTACTGTTGCTGATGTGGTGGCGCTTGATGCGAATAACCGCACCTTAGTGCAGCAGGGATTAGCACGTATTCGAGCGGGTGTTTGCCGGGTCGGGATCAGTGCTTTAATCAGCGTTGCGAAAAGAAACCAAGCGCAGTTAGTCGCCAGCGATTTAGGTTTTTCGTTAGGACCCAGGTTAAATGCCGCGGGGCGGTTGGATGAGATGAGTTTTGGTGTGGAATTGTTATTATGTGAAAATGTAGAGCAAGCCAATATACTGGCCAATGAATTAGATGCTTTAAACCAATCGCGTCGCGAGATAGAGCAGGGGATGCAGGAAGAGGCATTAAAAACCTTAGCGAGTTTGTCTCTGGATGAAAGTAATATTCCGCATGCGATCTGTTTGTTTGAAAGTGAATGGCATCAGGGGGTGGTTGGTTTAGTTGCATCACGTATTAAAGAAAAATATTACCGTCCTACGATTGCTTTTGCAAAAGCCGGCAATGGCGAAATTAAAGCTTCTGCCCGTTCTATTCCAGGTGTGCATATTCGCGATATGCTGGATCTAGTCGATAAAAAAATACCCAATGTAATTTTAAAGTTTGGCGGACATGCGATGGCTGCCGGACTTTCTTTAAAGGAAACTGACTTTGATCTGTTTGCTACAACCTTAAACAAAGTGCTTGAAGAGCAGGTCAGTGATGAGCTTCTTAATAATATTATTCTTTCCGACGGGCAGTTAGAGGGGCATCAATTTAGCATTGAGCAGGCTCAGGAACTAAGGGATGCGGGCCCTTGGGGACAGGGTTTTCCTGCACCGTTGTTTGATGGCGTTTTTAAAATGTTACAGCAACGTCTGGTGGGAGAGAAGCATCTAAAAATGACGTTGGAAATTGCTGGCAAAGCGATCGAAGCGATCGCATTTAATGTTGATATCTCGCTTTGGCCCAATCCGATGGTAAAAAATGTCTATTGTGTTTACCGTCTGGATGTTAATGAGTTCAGAGGCAACCGCACAGTACAGATGCTGGTGGAAGTGCTGCAACCGCAGGAAAGCTAGAAAGCGGAAAAGCAGAAAGGCTTGAAGGCGGGAAGGCTTGAAGCAGGGGCAACTTCTAGCTTTCGGGCTTTCGAGCTTTCGAGCTTTCGAGCTTTCTAGCCTTATATCCTTACAGCCGTTTTTTAAACTGCTCCCTCAAAATCTAGTTGACGCCAGGCTTCATAGACGAAAACTGATACCGCATTAGACAAATTCATCGAGCGGCTTGTTGCCCTCATCGGGATACGCAATTTCTGCTCTGCAGGTAAATTATCGAGGATTATACCGGGCAGGCCCCGTGTTTCCGGGCCGAACAATAATACATCTCCTGACTGAAAATTTGCCTGACTATGGAAGGTGGTTGTTTTTGTGGTGCAGGCAAAAACTCTTTTACCTTCGACCGCCTGTAAAAAAGCGTCATAATTTTGGTGACGGTAAACATGGGTCATTTCGTGGTAATCAAGGCCCGCTCTGCGCACTTTTTTATCATCCAAATCAAACCCTAAAGGTTCTATTAAATGTAATACGCACCCGGTATTTGCGCATAGGCGAATAATATTCCCAGTATTCGGTGGAATTTCGGGCTCATACAGTGCTATTTCAATCATAGTTGGACATCATCTTTTAGTATATTGACAGGAATTTGGGTTTTCAACGAACTAGTTTAACCATAACGGGGGAATTGTAAGTGCATACACACTTTATTATCAATGTTTTCCGCCCAAATCTTTCCGCCATGTTTAAACATGGCATTTTCAGCAATGCTTAAACCCAAGCCTTCTCCGCCAGTTTCACGCTCTCGTGCTTCGCTTAAACGGTAAAAAGGACGGAAAATGTTTTTTAACTCATTTTCTGGAATTAACGGGCCGTCATTTTCAATACTTACAGTGATAGTCTGCACGGTTATGTTTATTTCAACGTTAATTTTATGTCGCGCATATTTGATGGCATTACGAATAACATTTTCGATAGCACGATAAGCAAATTCCGGATATAAATTGATTTTAACCGTTGATAATCTCGGGTAGATAAATATTTTTCCATATTGATCTGCTTCAAACTCGGCATCTAAGAAAAGCTCCTCCAGAAACTCATTAAGTGCAATACTCTCTTTCTGTACTCGTGTTAACTGAATACGTGACAGGTTTAATACTTCCGTTAGCATGGATTCAATTCTTGTTGTTTCAAGCTCAATACGCTGCAGGTCTTTGCTCTCGCCAAAGTGCTTCTTACTGATTGCAAGTGC
>JBATHQ010000195.1:0-20443 GCA_049667005.1 Psychromonas sp. | reverse complement strand
TATCAACACGTCTTCAACCCAATCATCCCACCGATAATGTCAATGGTATCGCCGCCTCAATTTTCGATGGCTTGATGTATGGCAGCGGTGATGCAGTTATCGGCATAAATCCGGCAACAGATAGCGTCTCGCAGGCGGTCAAGCTGATGAAGTTAATGGATGATGTCATTCAGCATTATGAAATTCCCACCCAATCCTGCGTGCTAACCCACGTTACTAATACCATCGAGGCGATCGGCCTGGGGGCGCCAGTCGACCTGGTGTTTCAGTCGATAGGTGGCACAGAAGCGACCAATAAAGGCTTCGGCGTCAATCTGAATGTGCTCAATGAAGCCTATCAGGCAGCATTGGAGTTAAAGCGCGGTACCTTAGGCAATAACGTCATGTATTTTGAAACCGGGCAGGGCAGTGCGCTGTCTGCCAATGGCCATCATGGCGTTGACCAACAGACTTGTGAAGCGCGTGCTTATGCGCTGGCGCGTAAGTTCAAGCCGCTACTGGTCAATACTGTCGTCGGTTTTATTGGGCCGGAATATCTCTTTGACGGCAAGCAGATTATCCGTGCCGGGTTAGAAGATCACTTCTGCGGCAAGTTACTCGGTCTGCCGATGGGCTGTGACATCTGTTACACCAATCACGCCTATGCCGATCAGAATGATATGGATAACCTGTTGACCTTGTTAGGCGTCGCGGAATGTTCGTTCATCATGGGTATCCCCGGCTCTGATGACATTATGCTCAATTACCAGACGACCTCCTTTCATGATGCGCTTTATGCCCGCCAGGTGTTAGGACTTCGTCCTGCACCGGAATTCGATAACTGGCTGAAAAAGATGAATATATCACCAAAAGATAACCGTTCTCAGCTAAGCAGTGAACTGCCTGCCTGCTTTGCTCAACCATTGAAAATGATTAAGGAGGCGTCATGAATAATGTTGTGCCAATGAGTCAGGAGATTGTTCATAAAGATCCCTGGGAAAAGCTTCGCCAATTTACTAACGCCAGGATTGGACTTGGCCGGGTAGGAACCAGTATTCCAACGCAGGAGTTGTTGCGCTTTCAGCTTTCTCATGCGCAGGCGATTGATGCGGTTCACGTGCCATTAGATATCGAGCAGTTGTGGCAACAATTTGCCGAGTCTGAGGTGCTAAAACCCTATTTGCCGGTGCAAACGTTACACAGTAAAGCGCGCGATCGTATGGAATATCTGCAGCGTCCGGATCTTGGCCGGCAACTGGATGAGCCATCAATGTATAAGCTGCAGCAACAGTGTACCGGTGAACCCTATGATCTGGTTTTTGTGATTGCCGACGGTTTGTCTTCCTACGCGATTGCTCACCATGCCAAACCGTTTTTAGAAATATTAATTAAAAGTCTGCATCAGGAGTCTGCTAAGCCGTGGCGTATTGCGCCGCTTTGTATTGTCGAGCAAGGCCGAGTGGCTGTTGGGGACGATGTCTGTGAAGCGTTCAATGCTAAACAAGTGGTTTTACTTATTGGTGAGCGCCCGGGGTTGAGTTCACCGGATAGTATGGGGCTTTATCTCACCTGGAATGCTAAACGCGGTACACAGGATTCACTGAGAAACTGCATCTCCAATATCAGACCGGAGGGATTGCCATACACCGCGGCGGCACATAAATGCAGCTACCTGTTAAATGAGTCGCAGCGCATTAAATTAAGCGGCGTTAATTTAAAAGATCGTTGCGAAGATATGCAACTTGAAAATACCACGACACAACAATTTTGTTTAACTAACTAGGTTTTATTAAGAGGAAAATATTATGTCAAATAATCAAGAGTATCTTGCTCAAAGACAATTGAAAAAAGGGGCTGCCGGGTGGATTTTACTTGCCGGTCTTGGCGTTTCATACGTTATATCGGGTGATTTTGCAGGATGGAACTTCGGCATCGCGCAAGCAGGTTGGGGTGGCTTTGCGGTTGCTGCAGTATTGATGGGGATCATGTACTTAACCTTGGTACTGTCTCTCGCAGAAATGTCGGCGGCGATTCCTGCCGCGGGCGGTGGTTACAGTTTTGCCCGTCAGGCGATGGGACCTGCTGGTGGTTACCTGACTGGACTGGCGGTATTAATCGAATATTCACTTGCACCCGCTGCGATTGTTATTTTCATCGGTTCCGCCGTTAATGAACTGCTTGGCATTGATGGGCCTATGGTATACGCCTTGTTCTACTTTGCCTTTGTGGGGATTCATATTTTTGGCGCGGGTGAAGCGCTGAAAGTGATGATGGTGATCAGTACGCTTGCAGTGTTAGCTATCGTCGCTACCGGTGTTGTTTTATTGCCGGAATTTGACGCAACACGTCTATTTGATATTACACCTGCAATCAACGGCACAGAATTCCTGCCAATGGGCTATTACGGTGTATGGGCTGCTCTGCCATTTGCAATGTGGTTGTTCCTTGCCGTAGAAGGGGTACCTCTCGCGGCTGAAGAAGCAAAAGATCCGGCTAAAGATGTACCCAAAGGAATTATTGCCGCGATGCTTTTCCTTCTTTGTACTGCTGTTCTGGTTGTTGTGCTGGTGACAGGTGCAGCCGGTGCTGAAGTGATAGGAAACAGTGCTGTTCCGCTTGTGGATGCGCTAAAAATGACTGGCCACAATAATGTTGCAACCATGGTTAACGTATTGGGTCTGGCGGGTTTAATCGCATCATTTTTCTCTATCATCTATGGTTATAGCCGCTTAGTGTTCGCATTGTCTCGTGCGGGCTATTTACCACAAAACTTATCATTAACCAGCAAACGTAAAGTGCCGGTACGTGCCCTTGTTTTTCCGGCTATTTTAGGATTCGCCATTTCGCTAAGCGGTGAAGGCGACCTGATACTGTCAATGGCTGTTGTTGGCGCAACCGTGTCCTATGCGATGATGTCAGGTAGCCACATTCTGCTGCGCATCAAGCAGCCTGAATTGAAGCGTCCGTATAAAACACCCGGTGGTATTGTCACTTCAGGGATCTCGTTTGTACTGTCACTCGTAGCGTTGACGGGTGTATATGCCTATGATGTTCGTGCTTTTCTGTTCACCTTGGTGCTGTTTGTTGTCGGCATGGTTTATTACTTCTTAATTGGTCGTAAAAACTTGGTTGCAAGCACTGCTGAAGAGGAGTTTGCACTATTATCGCAAGCAGAAGAGGAGCTTGCATCTGCTTAATGCGCAATGTTTAATCCGCCTTGAATAGGGCGGATTTTTATTTTTTACGGAATAAAAATACTTAAAATCAGAGGCAAATACCTGCTTCTGTTTGCTGTTCTTCGATACTCGAAGCGCTGTCGGCATAGATAAACTGAAATATCGTTTCGCCTGCGAAAAAAATCATGCTCTTTGTGTCCCCACAGAAAAATAGTGAAAGAAAAATCAGAGGATTCGCAGGACTTCCCCCCGCTCGTAAATCAACACTGGCGTTTAATTCGCTGCTTGTGTATAAGAGATGTGTTGTTAGTCGTCTGCCCACAGTCTTCAACCGTTACCTCAAACTAAACTCATCAGTCATGAGGTATAGATCTAAGTTCTATTGATACATATCAATATTAAATGGATCAGTATGCTCTATGTTCTATTCTATACGCCCATTTACTTGTAGTATTGTAGTATTGTTGTTTCAATGTTGATCGAGATTGTTCTCACGTTCACTTGTGCAAATTCTATATTAATTTAATAACTGACTAAACGCTGTCGATTAACCTTGCCACACTTAGTCTAATGTGATTTTTTAAAGAAAAGGAAATATTGTGAAAAAACTTCTACTGGGACTATCCCTATTTTTTGGCGGCGCAGTGCCGGCAATAGCCAGCAGCGGAGGTGCTGATTTCATCAACATGACGACCACTTTCTACGGGATCGTGGGACTGCTCCTTTTTGTCGCGGCCTATTCATTGGTTATCTTCGAAGAACAGCTGCACTTGCGTAAGAGTAAGCCGGTAATGCTTGCCGCTGGTTTGATCTGGGTGTTAGTAGCGCTTGCCTATGGCGCGATGGGTGACACTCATACCCCGCACGAAGCGATCAAGGACAACCTGATCGAATACGCTGAGTTATTTCTCTTCCTGCTGGCGGCGATGACCTATATCAACGCCATGGATGAGCGAGATGTGTTCCAGGCATTGCGCTCCTGGCTAGTCGGTCGCGGTTTCACCCTGCGGGTGGTCTTTTGGGTTACTGGTCTGCTGGCATTTCTGATTTCGCCGTTGGCAGATAACCTGACTACTGCACTGTTGATGGGCGCGGTCGTGATGGCAGTGGGTGGCAACAATAAAAAATTCGTTATCGTTGCCTGCATCAACGTTGTTGTCGCAGCTAATGCCGGTGGTGCGTTTTCGCCCTTTGGTGATATCACCACGCTGATGGTCTGGCAAAAAGGCAAAGTTGAATTTGCAGAATTCTTCGCCATTTTCATTCCATCCCTGGTTAACTGGTTGATTCCAGCAACAATCATGAGCCTGACTGTTAGTAAAGAACGGCCCGAAGCAATGGATCAAACTGTCTCTTTGAAGTTAGGTGCCAAGCGGATTATCGGTCTCTTTATTCTGACCATTATCACTGCGGTATCGTTCCATAACTTTTTACATCTGCCGCCAGCTGCCGGAATGATGCTTGGTCTTGGTTATTTAGGTTTTTTCTCCTACTACCTGAAGAAGAAAGAGCATCGACTTGCTAGTGGAGATCAGCCTCTTGATATGATCGGACATAATCCCGACGAACATAGCAAGGGCGCGCAACATGTGCCGGCTGAGGGTTTTGATCTGTTCCGTAAGATTGCTCGCGCCGAATGGGATACCTTGCTGTTCTTCTATGGGGTTATCCTGTGCGTTGGTGGACTAGGTCAGTTCGGTTATCTGGCAGTGACATCAGAATTTATGTACATCGGTCTCGGGGCAACCTGGGCGAACATACTGGTTGGTTTCCTTTCGGCTATTGTTGATAATATACCGGTGATGTTCGCTGTGTTGACCATGAATCCTGAGATGAGTCACGGCCAGTGGCTGTTGGTGACTTTAACTGCCGGCGTTGGTGGCAGTATGTTATCAATCGGTTCAGCGGCGGGTGTCGCCCTGATGGGAACCGCGCGTGGCGTTTATACTTTCGCTAACCATCTTAAATGGTCGTGGGCCGTTGCGTTGGGTTATGCTGCCAGCATCATGGTGCACCTATGGATAAACGCTAGCTATTTTCACTAAGCTATTCGCTGACCCCGATCTGGGGTTAACGCTGGGCGGGGAGTATTCTCTCCGCCCTTTTTTTATCTAAAATTTGTTAAGTGATTATTAGCGGAGTGTGTTGTCGAGTTTCGAGTCAAGAGCCAAGAGTTATCAACTTAGGACTGATAGCCACTGTATTGACGGCTTGTTTATTTTCATCATTAGCGGCTGTGAAGTGTTTTATTGTTTTTGAAAAAGGCTTTTTTAAATAATTGCCGACAACTTACCGGTTTCTGCAAACCACAAAGACGCTCGGATACGTTGCTCAAGAGGGCTTCTAGCTGCGAACTACATCGCTCTCGACTCGGAGCTCATAGTCCTTGTAGATAACTTATTAAAAATAAATCTTCAATAAGTTAAGCGATGACAGGCTTGTGACTGAGAGACCGGCTGCGAGTGGTTTGTTTAGCTATTTCTTTAAGTGGGCATAGGAAAAATGAAGCCCTTTCCCGGTGGTTGTGTAAACAAAATCATTACAGGCTAAGTCTGCTCTTGTGTTTTTTATAAAAAGTCAGGATTATAACGTTACAAATTGCACAAATATCCTTATACTTACGTGCTTTATTTTCAGGTGCCGACCCAAGCGTTGCGGATTTACACCTTTTTACCCCTAACTTTCTCCTTATTTAGTGAGATTGTTTTACCTTCTGGACGATTAACAGAAGGTATTATTAATTTTTAACAGTGGATACTACGAGTTATGAGCACAACAAATACAGAAAACACCAAAAGCTCACTAGACGGGCTAAAGTGGGGTGTCACAATTATATTGCTAGCAGCAATTGTTGTTGGTAATTATATGTTTGGTGAAACAGTGAATATTATTGTCCGAGTAGGTATTTATATACTGCTGGCTGCGATCGCCGTATTTTCTGCTGCAATGACAGAAAAAGGAAAAACATTTATTGGTTTTGCCAAAGATTCTCGTTTAGAAGTACGCAAAGTAGTTTGGCCTACCCGTCAAGAAACGGTACAAACAACATTGATTATCCTTGCGGTATCAGCAATTGTTGGTCTGATATTATGGGGCCTCGATGGCATATTTGTTCGCCTAGTCGCTTATATCACCAACGCAATTTAAGGATTTCATATGTCAGAAGAACAGCAAAAAAAGAGATGGTATGTTGTACAAGCATTTTCAGGTTATGAAGGGCGCGTACAAAAAACATTAATCGAACATATTAAATTAAATAAAATGGAAGAGCATTTCGGCCAGATTTTAGTCCCGACCGAAGAAGTTGTCGAGATGCGTGCCGGGCAGAAACGCAAAAGTGAGCGTAAATTTTTCCCAGGTTATGTGTTAGTTGAAATGGCAATGAACGATGACAGCTGGCATTTAGTGAAAAGTATTGACCGTGTCATGGGCTTTATTGGCGGAACAAAAGAGCGTCCAGCACCTATTTCTCAAAAAGAAGTGGATAATATTCTTAATCGTCTGCAGGAATCTCATGATTCTCCTCGTCCAAGAACGATGTTCGAAGCGGGTGAAGTTGTTCGTGTAACCGAAGGGCCGTTTGCTGACTTCACCGGTACCGTTGAAAAAGTTGACTACGATAAGAGTCGTTTAAAAGTGTCCGTTTCTATCTTCGGCCGTGCTACGCCTGTTGATTTAGAGTTCTCTCAAGTAGAAAAAGACGCGTAATTATTTTTGAATTTGTTGTTTGAGCCTTAAAGGTTAAAAAAACAGCAAAAGATCTTGTGAAGGGCGGTGAATTATAGTTATAATTCGGCGCCCTTTTTAATCGGGAAGCTATATTCATTTTGAATGCAGCGCTACACCCAAACATAGGTAGTAATATTATGGCTAAAAAAGTAAATGCTTATATCAAGCTGCAAGTTAAAGCTGGTTCAGCTAATCCGTCACCACCAGTAGGCCCAGCTCTTGGTCAACACGGTGTTAACATCATGGAGTTCTGTAAAGCATTCAATGCAAAAACAGATTCAATGGAAAAAGGCGCACCAGTACCTGTAGTAATTACAGTTTATTCTGATCGTTCTTTCACATTCGAAACTAAGACTCCACCTGCATCTTTCTTACTTAAGAAAGCAGCTGGTATCACGTCTGGTTCTGGCGTTCCAAATAAAAACAAAGTGGGTAAAGTAACAGTTGCTCAACTTGAAGAGATTGCTAAAACGAAAGAACCTGATTTAACAGGTGCTGATCTTGATGCAATGGTACGTTGTATTGCGGGCTCTGCTCGTTCTATGGGTCTGGAAATAGAGGGTTAATACAATGGCTAAATTATCAAAACGCATGAAACTTATTCGTGACAATGTTGACTCGACTAAAGAATACGAAATCAATGAAGCTGTTGCTCTTTTGCAAAAACTTGCGACAACTAAATTCACTGAAAGTATTGATGTATCAGTAAACCTTGGCGTTGATCCTCGTCGTAGTGATCAAAACGTTCGTGGTGCTACTGTATTACCACACGGTACTGGTCGTACTGTTCGTGTTGCTGTATTTACACAAGGCGCAAATGCAGAAGCTGCATTAGCTGCTGGTGCAGATATTGTTGGTATGGACGATCTTGCTGCGCAAGTTAAAGCGGGTGAAATGAACTTTGACGTAGTAATTGCATCTCCAGACGCAATGCGCGTTGTTGGTCAATTAGGTCAAATCTTAGGCCCACGCGGTCTGATGCCTAACCCGAAAGTTGGTACTGTAACACCTGATGTTGCAACAGCGGTTAAAAACGCTAAAGCAGGTCAAATCCGTTACCGTAACGACAAGAATGGTATTATCCATTCTACAATCGGTAAAGTGACTTTCACTACTGAACAAATCAAAGAAAACCTTGAGTCTCTAGTTGCTGCGCTTGTTAAAGGCAAACCATCTGGTGCGAAGGGTCAATTCTTGAAAAAAATTAGTCTATCTACAACAATGGGTGCGGGTCTGAAAATTGACGCGTCATCTATTAAAACAACGGTAGCTTAATTTTACTACCCATAACATTTTTCTGTTTACAGAAATGTGATGTGGGTATACAAGGCGATAAATTATCTGTATAATTTGTCGCCTTACTTTGGAGGGCCTAAGGTCCCTTCCGAGACCGTAGGTGCAAAAATATTTTTTTTTGCTTAATTTCCTACGTAGATGGTGCCGGACCCCAGAAAGAATTATTCTACCTGGATCCGATTACCGAATAGTGCCTCGTCAACATAAGTAGATGAGGGTGTTTAGCTGGAGTAAAATCCAGTGGAATCCAGGAGTAAAACCAAATGGCATTAAGACTCGAAGACAAGCAAGCAATTGTCGCTGAAGTCAACGAAGCTGCTAAAGCTGCTTTGTCTGCTGTTGTTGCCGATTCACGCGGTGTAACAGTTGGTAAAATGACTGTTCTTCGTGCAAAAGCACGTGCAAATGGAGTGTACTTACGTGTAGTGCGTAACACTTTAGCACGTCGTGCACTTGAAGGAACAGATTTTGCATGTCTAGTAGATACGTTTACTGGTCCTACTATCCTTGCATTTTCAAACGAACATCCAGGTGCAGCAGCACGTCTTTTAAAAGACTTTGCTAAAGCAAATGATAAGTTTGAAATTAAAGGTTTAGCGTTTGAGGGTGTATTCATTGAAGCCGCTCAAGTTGACCGTCTAGCGACACTACCAACATACGACGAAGCAATTGCGAAACTGATGGCGACTATGAAAGAAGCTGCAGCTGGCAAACTTGTACGTACTCTGGCTGCAATTCGCGACCAGAAAGAAGAATCTGCAGCATAATCGCTGTCACACTAATTATATTTAGATAGGAATTGAGTCATGTCTATTACTAAAGACCAAATCATTGAAGCAGTTGCAGCATTATCTGTAATGGAAGTTGTTGAACTAATCACTGCAATGGAAGAAAAATTCGGCGTATCTGCAGCAGCTGCTGTAGCTGGTGTTGCTGGTCCTGCTGAAGCTGTTGAAGAACAAACTGAATTTAACGTTGTAATGACTGCATTCGGTGACAACAAAGTTAAAGCAATCAAAGCAGTTCGTGGCGCTACAGGTCTAGGCCTGAAAGAAGCTAAAGACGCTGTTGAGTCTTGCCCAGTTGTGATCAAAGAAGCTGTTTCTAAAGCAGAAGCAGAAGCTCTTAAAGCTGAATTAGAAGAAATCGGCGCAACTGTTGAACTTAAATAAGTTATATTTTATAACTTGTTAGCCGAGTAAAATTGGCAATGGCTGGTGGTTTTTTAATCACCGGCCTTTTTGCGCTATAGGATTTCATGAATTTTCATCATTTTTTATGAAATCAGCTAGGAAAAAGTGTTACTGAATGCACTTTCCACATTAAAATGATGTTCGCCGTTGTCTATATATAATAGGTCTAAAATAGACCCGGGCAGCTATGATCACTTATCAGCGAGCAAAGGAACCACATGGGTTACTCTTATACTGAGAAAAAACGTATTCGTAAGGATTTTGGGAAACGTCCACAAGTTATGGAAAAACCATATTTGTTGTCGATTCAACTAGATTCATTCAAACGATTCATTGAAGTCGATTTAACTGGAGAAGTTGGCCTTGAAGCTGCTTTTAATAGCATTTTCCCAATCGCTAGTTATTCAGGTACATCAGAATTGCAATATGTCAGCTACCGTTTAGGTGAGCCGGTATTTGATGTGAAGGAATGCCAAATCCGCGGAGTAACATACTCTGCCTCATTACGCGTTAAATTACGTCTTGTTATTTATGATCGTGATGCACCAGCCGGCACGGTTAAAGATATTCGTGAGCAAGAAGTTTACATGGGTGAAATGCCACTCATGACAGAAAACGGTACTTTTGTTATCAATGGTACTGAGCGTGTTATCGTTTCTCAATTACACCGTAGTCCGGGTGTGTTCTTTGACCACGATAAAGGTAAAACGCATAGTTCTGGTAAAGTGCTCTATAATGCACGCGTAATTCCATATCGTGGTTCTTGGTTAGACTTTGAGTTTGATCCTAAAGATAACCTCTTTGTTCGTATTGACCGTCGTCGTAAACTACCTGCAACTATTATGCTGCGTGCGCTTGAATACTCGACACAAGAAATTCTTGAAATTTTCTACGATACAACCAAGTTTGAAATCAAAGACGGCACTATTTTAATGTCGTTAATTGCAGATCGCCTACGTGGTGATGTTGCGTTATTTGATATCACGGCCAACGGCAAGGTTTATGTTGAGCAGGGTAAACGTATTACCGCGCGTCATATTAAACAACTTGAAGCAGATAACATTGACAGTCTTGAAGTACCGGTTGAATACATTGCCGAGAAAGATCTTGTTGTCGCTAAAGATTACATCAGTAAAGAAACTGGTGAAATTATTATTAATGCCAATGATGTATTAACGCTTGAAGCCTTAGCGGAAATGTCTCAGTCGGGCATTACTGAATTTGAAATTATTTATACTAACGAGCTTAACTGCGGCGCATTTATTTCCGATACATTACGCGTTGACAGTGCAACTAACCGCCTTGAAGCATTAGTTGAAATCTACCGCATGATGCGCCCGGGCGAGCCACCAACAAAAGACGCAGCAGAAGGTTTATTCCAAAACCTGTTCTTTGCTGAAGAGCGTTATGACCTTTCTAAAGTAGGTCGTATGAAGTTCAATCGTCGTGTTGACATTGAAGGCGATGAGGGTCCTGGTATTTTATCCAAGGACGATATCCTAAGTGTAATGAAAACACTGATTGCTATCCGTAACGGTGACGGCATTGTTGATGATATCGATCATCTTGGCAACCGTCGTATTCGTTGTGTTGGCGAAATGGCTGAAAACCAATTCCGTGTTGGTCTAGTGCGTGTAGAGCGTGCAGTTAAAGAGCGTCTGTCATTAGGCGATCTTGATGCAACCATGCCTCAAGACCTGATCAATGCAAAACCAATTTCTGCTGCTGTTAAAGAGTTTTTCGGTTCATCACAACTGTCTCAGTTTATGGATCAGAATAACCCGCTTTCAGAAGTAACGCACAAACGTCGTATCTCAGCATTAGGCCCTGGTGGTTTAACGCGTGAGCGTGCGGGCTTTGAAGTACGTGACGTACATCCAACGCATTACGGCCGTTTATGTCCAATTGAAACGCCAGAGGGACCAAACATCGGTTTGATCAACTCATTGGCAACTTTCTCGCGCACCAACAGTTATGGTTTCTTAGAAACACCATACCGTAAAGTTGATAACGGTAAACCAACTGATCAAGTTCAATACCTGTCTGCGATCGAAGAAGGTTCATTTGTTATCGCACAGGCAAGCGCAAGTATTGATGAAAATGGTTTACTGAATGAAGAGTTGATTCCGTGTCGTCACAAAGGTGAGTCTACCTTTATGAGCCCGGCAGATATCGATTATATGGATGTGTCACCACAACAGATTATCTCTGTAGCGGCATCACTTATTCCGTTCCTTGAACACGATGATGCTAACCGTGCCTTAATGGGCTCGAACATGCAACGTCAAGCTGTTCCGACACTACGCGCGGATAAACCGCTGGTAGGTACGGGTATCGAACGCCGTCTGGCAATCGACTCCGGGGTAACAATCATCGCTAAACGTGGTGGTATTATTGATTACGTAGACGCATCACGTATTGTTGTTAAAGTTGATGAAAATGAACTGCTTCCAGGTGAAGCGGGTATCGATATCTACAACTTAACTAAATACACACGTTCAAATCAGAATACTTGTATTAACCAGAAACCTACTTGTAAACCCGGCGAGCCGATTGTTCGCGGTGATGTACTGGCAGATGGCCCATCAACAGATATGGGTGATTTAGCACTAGGTCAAAACATGAAGATTGCCTTCATGCCTTGGAATGGTTACAACTTCGAGGATTCAATCCTTATTTCTGAGCGTGTTTCACAGGAAGATCGTTTTACAACGATCCATATCCAGGAGTTCTCATGTGTTGCACGTGAAACGAAACTGGGTAGTGAAGAGATCTCTGCTGATATCCCTAACGTGGGTGAGGCGGCACTGAGCAAACTTGATGAATCAGGTATTGTTTACGTTGGTGCAGAAGTTAAACCGGGTGATATTCTAGTTGGTAAAGTGACACCTAAAGGTGAAACGCAACTGACTCCGGAAGAGAAACTATTACGCGCTATCTTCGGTGAGAAAGCGTCTGACGTTAAAGACAGTTCGCTACGTGTTTCTGCTTCAACTTATGCAACGGTTATTGACGTTCAAGTCTTTACCCGCGACGGTGTTGAGAAAGATAAACGCGCACTTGAAATCGAAGAGATGCAGCTTAAAGCCGCGAAGAAAGATTTAACTGAAAAGTTCAAAATCTTAGAAAACGCAATTTATGAAAAAGCATTACATATTCTTGTTGGTGCAGGAAAAGATGAAGCTCGTCTACTACAAATGCCGCGTGCACAGTGGTTAGAATTGAGCATCGATGATGAAACTAAACAGTCTTATCTCGATCAAATCGTTGCCCAATACGATGAAATTAAAGCTGATTACGATAAACAGTTTGAAAGTAAGCGCCGTAAAATCATCCAGGGTGATGATCTTGCACCTGGCGTGCAGAAGATTGTTAAAGTTTATCTGGCTGTACGTCGTCGCCTGCAACCTGGTGATAAAATGGCGGGTCGTCACGGTAATAAAGGTGTTGTTTCTAACATTGTGCCTGTAGAAGATATGCCGCACGATGAGTTTGGTGTACCGGTTGATATCGTACTTAACCCGCTGGGCGTACCATCACGTATGAACATCGGTCAGATTCTTGAAACTCACTTAGGCCTTGCTTGTAAGGGTGTGGGCGAGAAGCTTGAACGTATGATCAAAGATCAGCGTGAAGTTGAAATAGCGAAAGTACGTGAATTCATACAGAAACTGTACTCTTTCGGTGATGCCCCATGTCATGTTGATCTTAACGATTTTGATGATGAAGCGGTACTGCGTCTGGCTAAGAACCTATACAAAGGTCTTCCTGTAGCAACACCTGCGTTTGATGGTGCACATGAAAGCGAAATACGTGAACTGTTACGTATGGCTGATCTACCTGAATCAGGTCAATTACAATTAACTGATGGTCGTACGGGTCTGCCGTTTGAGCGTCCTGTAACCGTTGGTTATATGTACATGCTGAAATTGAATCACTTGGTTGATGACAAGATGCATGCGCGTTCTACCGGTTCTTACAGTCTGGTTACACAACAGCCTCTAGGTGGTAAAGCTCAGTTCGGTGGTCAGCGTTTCGGTGAGATGGAAGTATGGGCACTTGAAGCTTATGGTGCTGCTTACACTCTACAAGAGATGCTTACTGTTAAGTCCGATGATGTTAACGGTCGTACTAAGATGTATAAAAACATCGTTGATGGCGACCATAGAATGGAACCAGGTATGCCTGAATCATTCAACGTATTGTTGAAAGAGATCCGTTCATTAGGTATCAACATCGAGCTAGACGAAGAAAATAACTAAGCATTGAGCTTTAGTAAATATGTGGCGTCTTTAACATTAAGGCGCCTAGTTTTAACTCCTATGGGAGAGTAGCGTGAAAGACTTACTTAAGTTTTTAAAGCAACAAAACAAAACCAAAGAATTTGATGGTATTAAAATTGGTTTAGCATCACCTGAAACGATCCGTTCATGGTCTTTTGGTGAAGTTAAAAAGCCAGAAACAATTAACTACCGTACATTTAAACCTGAACGTGAAGGTCTTTTTTGTGCGCGTATTTTTGGTCCAATTAAAGATTACGAATGTTTATGTGGCAAGTACAAACGCCTTAAACATCGTGGTGTTATTTGTGAAAAATGTGGTGTTGAGGTTACTCAATCTAAAGTTCGTCGTGATCGTATGGGTCATATCGAATTAGCATCACCTGTTGCGCATATTTGGTTCCTTAAATCACTGCCTTCTCGTATCGGCTTAATGCTGGATATGACCCTGCGTGATATCGAACGTATTCTTTATTTTGAATCTTTCGTGGTTGTAGAGCCAGGTATGACTGATCTTGAGCGCCGTCAAATTCTTCTTGAAGAAGAATATTTAGATATGCTTGAGCAGTGGGGCGATGAGTTTGAAGCACTAATGGGTGCTGAAGCGATATTTGCGCTGTTGAAACAGTTGGATCTTGAGCATGAAATTTCAGAAATGCGTGAAGAGTTAGGCACTACTAACTCTGAAACCAAGCGTAAGAAATTAACTAAACGTCTGAAATTAGTTGAATCTTTCCACCAGTCTGCGAATAAAGCCGAGTGGATGATTCTAACTGTATTGCCGGTACTTCCGCCTGATCTACGTCCTTTGGTACCGCTAGATGGTGGCCGTTTTGCTACCTCTGATCTAAATGACTTATACCGTCGCGTTATTAACCGTAATAACCGTCTGAAACGTCTGTTGGACTTAGCTGCGCCAGATATTATCGTACGTAACGAAAAACGTATGTTACAAGAGTCAGTGGATGCGTTACTGGATAATGGTCGTCGTGGACGCGCTATTACCGGTTCAAATAAACGCCCATTAAAATCTCTTGCAGATATGATCAAGGGTAAACAGGGTCGTTTCCGTCAGAACTTGTTGGGTAAACGTGTAGATTACTCTGGCCGTTCTGTAATTACCGTGGGTCCATCACTGCGTTTACACCAGTGTGGTTTGCCTAAGAAAATGGCACTTGAGCTATTCAAGCCATTTGTTTACGGCAAACTGGAAGCATTAGGTCTTGCGACAACCATTAAAGCGGCTAAAAAATTAGTTGATCGTGAAGGTGGTGAAGTTTGGGATATTCTGGAAGGGGTTATCCGTGAACATCCGGTACTGCTTAACCGTGCACCAACACTGCACAGATTGGGTATCCAGGCATTCGAACCTGTATTAATCGAAGGTAAAGCGATTCAGCTTCACCCGCTAGTCTGTGCGGCATACAATGCCGACTTCGACGGTGACCAAATGGCGGTACACGTACCGTTAACGATTGAAGCACAGCTTGAAGCGCGTACGTTGATGATGTCTACGAACAATATCTTATCACCTGCAAATGGTGAGCCGATTATCGTACCTTCACAAGACGTTGTATTGGGCCTTTATTACATGACTCGCTCTAAGATCAATGCTAAAGGCGAAGGCATGTGGTTCCAAAGTGCTAAAGAAGCTGAAAAAGCTTACCGTGCTGGTGCCGTTGGTCTGCAGGCGATTGTTAAAGTACGTATGAAGCAAGTACATATTGCTGAAGATAAGTCCCGTACCGAATCGACTGAGATTATCGAGACGACTGTCGGTCGTGCGATCCTGTCATTGATCATGCCGGAAGGTCTGCCATTTGAACTTGTTGATCAAAACATGGGCAAAAAGCAAATATCCAATGTACTGAATGCGTGTTACCGTCTATTAGGTATCAAAAATACTGTTATTTTCGCTGACCAATTAATGTATACCGGTTTTGAATATGCAACCCTGTCAGGTGCTTCTGTAGGCATCGACGATATGGTTATTCCGGATGCGAAGAAAACCTTAGTTGAAGCTGCTGAAGCCGAAGTATTAGATATCCAAGAGCAGTTCCAGGCAGGTCTTGTAACTGCGGGTGAGCGCTACAATAAAGTTATCGATATCTGGGCAAGTGCCAATGAGCAGGTTGCTAAAGCGATGATGGAAAACCTTTCTAAAGATAAAGTTATCAATAGCAAAGGTGAAGAAGTTCTAGAAGATTCGTTTAACAGCGTTTATATGATGGCCGACTCGGGCGCACGTGGTAGTGCCGCTCAGATTCGTCAGCTTGCTGGTATGCGTGGTCTGATGGCTAAACCGGATGGTTCAATCATCGAAACACCTATTACGGCTAACTTCCGTGAAGGTCTGAACGTACTTCAGTACTTCATCTCAACGCATGGTGCACGTAAAGGTCTTGCCGATACAGCACTTAAAACGGCTAACTCGGGTTACCTGACACGTCGTCTTGTTGATATTGCACAAGATTTAGTTATCACTGAAGAAGATTGTGGCAGTGAAGACGGTCTATTGGTAACACCGCTTATTCAAGGTGGCGATGTTGTTGAACCGTTACGCGAACGTGTACTGGGTCGTGTTGTTGCACAAGACATCATTAAACCGGGTACCGAAGATGAAGTTTTAATCGCGCGCAATGTGCTGCTTGACGAAAAACTATGTGATCTTATTGAAGAAGCTTCTGTTGACCAAGTATGGGTTCGCAGTGTTATTACCTGTAAAACAGACTTTGGTGCTTGTGCTCAATGTTATGGTCGTGACCTTGCCCGTGGGCATATGGTTGGTCAAGGCGAAGCAATCGGTGTTATGGCTGCGCAGTCAATCGGTGAGCCTGGTACACAGCTTACAATGCGTACGTTCCATATCGGTGGTGCTGCATCTCGTGCGGCTTCAGAAAATAATATACAAGTTAAAAACAGCGGTAAAATCAAACTGCATAATGCTAAGTTTGTAATTAATTCTGATCATAAAGTGGTTGTAACCTCGCGTTCAACAGAATTAACCATTATCGATGAATTAGGTCGTACTAAAGAGAACCATAAATTACCTTACGGTGCAGTACTTGAGAAGCAAGATGGTGCTCTGATCGATTCTGGTGAAATCATCGCTAACTGGGATCCGCATACACATCCAATCATTACGGAAGTGGAAGGTACTGTTGAGTTCGTGGACTTTATCGAAGGTGTGACGATTACTAAGCAAACCGATGAATTTACCGGTTTATCAAGTATTGTCATTATCGATCCAGCACAGCGTCCAAGTGCCGGTAAAGAGATGCGTCCAATGGCTAAACTTGTCGATGCTAAAGGTAATGACTTGTTTATTCCTGGTACTGACGTTGCTGCGCAATACGCATTACCTGCAAAAGCAATCGTAAGTTTGGAAGATGGTGCGCAGGTACGAGTGGGTGATGCGGTTGCACGTATTCCTCAAGAAAGCTCGAAAACTCGTGATATCACCGGTGGTCTACCACGCGTTGCCGACTTGTTTGAAGCGCGTACACCAAAAGATGCGGCAATTCTTGCTGAAGTTTCTGGTACGCTGTCATTCGGTAAAGAGACAAAAGGTAAACGTCGTTTAGTTATTACTAAAGTCGATGGTGAAGTTTATGAAGAGATGATCCCTAAATGGCGTCACCTGAACATCTTCGAAGGTGAGAAGATTGAAAAAGGTGAGGTTATTTCAGACGGTCCAGAATCTCCACATGATATTCTGCGTTTACGTGGTATTAGCCCGGTTGCTAACTACATTACCAATGAAGTACAGGAAGTTTACCGCTTACAAGGCGTAAAAATTAACGATAAGCATATCGAAGTTATTGTTAACCAAATGCTACGTAAAGGTACAATCACTGACAATGGTGATTCTAACTTCTTAGTTGGTGAACAAGCTGAAGTTGCGCGTGTGATCATTGAAAACCGTCGCTTATTGGCTGCAGGTAAAGCACCTGCTACGTTTGATTACCAATTGCTGGGTATCACTAAAGCGTCATTGGCAACTGAGTCATTTATTTCAGCAGCATCTTTCCAAGAAACAACACGTGTTCTTACGGAAGCGGCTGTTGCTGGTAAGTGCGACCAATTACATGGCTTGAAAGAGAACGTTATTGTTGGTCGATTGATTCCTGCCGGTACTGGTTTTGCGCATCATAGAGCACGTGCTGCTGCGAAAGCTGCTGCGCTTGAACCTAAAGTGGAAGACGTGATTGTAGATACAGGTACAGCGGAACAAAACTTAGCAGACTTGTTAAATGCTGTTGATTTTGGTGATTAGATAAAGTTTTAAAGCTCGAAGGCCGTAAGGCTTGAAGGTTCTAAACTATAAAAAGGTGCTTCGGCACCTTTTTTTATATCTGCAGAAAAGTGTTAAGGTTTGAATGCTGGAATGCTGGAATGCTGGAATGCTGGAATGCTGAAATGCTGAAATGCTGAAATGCTGGAAAGCTGGAAAGCTGGAAAGCTGGAAAGCTGGAATGCTGGAAGGTCGATTTGAAGATTGTTCGCCTTGTGGCCCTCAAGCCTTTTCACTTTCTAGCGCTCAAGCTTTTCCTCTCTTGTTTTTCCTTACTATCTAATCCAATATAGATCCCTCTTAAATAATTTTTTAAAGGTAGTACATAGATGACCACAAAAAAAATAATCAGTACAGCACAAGCTCCTGCAGCAATCGGCCCATATTCTCAGGCAAATCAAATTGGTAATATGGTTTTTACATCAGGGCAGATTCCGCTTATTCCTGAAACCATGACGCTGGTTGACGGTGGGATTACTGAGCAGGCTGAACAGGTGATGAAAAACTTAATGGCGGTATTAGAAGCCGCAGATGCTTCTGCTGCGACAGTGATTAAAACAACCTGTTTCTTAAAAGATATGAATGATTTTGTCGCTTTTAATGACGTTTATGGAAAATACTTCCCGGAAAATGCACCGGCAAGATCCTGTGTTGAAGTCGCGCGCTTGCCAAAAGATGTGTTAGTTGAAGTAGAAGCAATTGCAATAAGTAAAGCCTAGTCTCAGCTTTCTGGCGTAAGTCATCCGCTGTCAGTTTCTCGCAACATGCCACGAATTTCGAGTTTCGAGCTACAAACTTCGATACTCGATACTCGCAGCTCGATACTCGATACTCGATACTCGCAGCTCGTGACTCGTCCCCTCTAATAGAAAACTTTTCTCTTCTTTCCCACTTTCTCAGCAAATAAAGCAAATGATTTCCCCATAAAAGCTCGTATATTTATCTTAATTCGCGATACAACTAAGGTAAGAAAATGAAAACGCTTTTATGGAATAAGTTTATCAATATTGTTAAAAAAGAGGTCGTGCCTGCCTTGGGTTGTACAGAGCCTGTTTCGGTTGCTTTAGCGGCTGCGATTGCGGCTAAAAAGTTATCTGGAAAACCTGAAAAAATTTCGGTTTTTGTGTCCCCTAATCTAATGAAGAATGGAATGGGGGTTGGTGTTCCGGGAACCGGAATGGTTGGTTTAGAGATTGCGGCTGCTGTTGGCGCTATCGCGGGTGATGCGGGGGCTGGGCTGGAAGTTTTGAAAAATATTACCGATCAAGATGTCACACAAGCAAAAGCGTTGCTCAATTGTGTCTCGGTTAAGGTTGCTGATGTGCCAAATTCCCTTTATGCAAAGGTAACGTTAAGCAGTACAACTGAATTTATAACGGTTACTATTGCGGACTCTCATACACGCGTCCTGTTTATTGAAGAAAATGGCATTACCACCTATCTTGCTCCTACTAAAAAGAGCACTGGTGATGAAGCTTGTGAAAGCTATTTTGATGATCTGGTTGCTAAAGATATCTATGATTTTGTAGTGAATGTTCCTTTATCTGATATCGCTTTTATTCACCAGGCCAAGGTACTTAATGTAGCACTATCAGAAGAGGGCTTATCTGGGGATTATGGATTGCGAACCGGGAAAAGTTTTCAGCGTAATATTGATCGCGGTTTATTATCTCATGATCTGTTAACGGATGTTATTATGCGCACATCTGCCGCATCGGATGCGCGTATGGACGGTGCAATGAAGCCGGCGATGAGTAACTCTGGCTCAGGAAATCAAGGCATCACTGCTACTATGCCGGTTGTTGCTGCGGCGGCTTATTTACACGCGAATGATGAGCAGACTATTCGCGCGTTAATGCTCTCTCATCTGCTGGCGATCTATATTAAAAACCAACAGAACAAACTCTCCGCACTTTGCGGCGCAACTACTGCAGCGATGGGCTCTGCTGCTGCGATCACCTACCTGCTTGGTGGTAATTATAAACAAATTAGTTATGCAATCAGCGGTATGATCGGAGATATTGCCGGAATTATCTGTGATGGTGCAAAGGCAAGTTGTGCAATGAAGGTGTCATCATCAGCCGGTGCTGCCGTTAAAGCCGCATTGATGGCGTTAGATGATATCTATGTTACTGGCTGTGAGGGTATTGTTGGCCATGATGTTGAGAGTTCTATCCGCAACCTTTGTGCGCTGGCAAATGGGGCAATGACGCAGACAGATATGCAGATATTAGATATTATGGTTAATAAGCATTAGTCGCTTGTTGCGAGCAGCGAATTTCGTAGCTCGCGACTCGTGGCTCATAACCGATAATCTACACTGAACAAATTTCAATAAATTAGCCGGGATACTGGGCGCTGTAGTGTTTAGTTAATGGGCAGGGCCGTTGTGTATTTCAGCGGCTCCATGGCAAAGGTTGAGGTGACATTGGAAATTCCTTGCACGCTGTTGACCAGTTTTTTATAGAAATAATCAAAGCGCTTCATATCTTCAAC
>JBATHQ010000194.1:0-5721 GCA_049667005.1 Psychromonas sp. | reverse complement strand
GGTTTATTCTCACCAGTGATGGCGATACGCACCACCGGGTCGAGCAAGAAACGGGCTATATTCTTTTTCCCAACAACCATGTTAAGGTCGGTTTTCGCGCAGGATTACTGTTACACAAAGCAAACTTATCTGATATTACCTGAGCGTATCACCTGAGCTCTGGATAATCAGAGAACACTGCATTCCGTCATTCCCGCGTTGTTTTGGCGGGAATCTCAGAGAATAAAATCCCGTCATTCCCGCGTTGTTTTGGCGGGAATCTCAGCGAATGAAATAGATGGGTTAAAAGAGCGCTTTCAGCGACAAAAAATAACGCCAGTATCGGAGTACTGGCGTTTGTTTTTATATGGGAGGCGATCTACTGCGAAGACTATTTTATACCACGACGCTTAACACGCTCGAAGCAATCTTACCCGCAGCTTTGATTTTCACATGCACCATATTGCCCTGCAAATAGCTCAGGGGTATTTCACTTTTTTCAATAATCGACACGCCGCTCGAACACGCACCCGCCTCAACAGCCATTGCGATCGCTTCTTTTTCAAGAGAAGCCATCACCTGGGCACGTGCACTTGGCGCGATCGGTACGATTTTATCTAACTGGCCTGATATCTCGCCTAATGCCACGCCAATAGCATTGGCAACCTCATAGTGCTCTGGGCGGGAAACATAGCTGACGCCTTTGAAATGATCCGGCATCAATGCACTGCCCCCGCCAACTAATATGACCGGTACTTTCGCAGCAGAGGTTTTCATCTTATCGATGCCCTCTTCGATCGCCGCCACCATGTTGTTATAAATCAATGTTGCCGATTGTTGCGACAAGCCCGCATTTTGTACTGCATTTGCCCCCTGCCAGTCCATATGGTTAAGGGTTAACGCAACATCTGTTAATGTCAGGGTCTGACCGCCAAAACTGCGCGCTTTTTGTGGTAATTCATGGCCGACACTCTGCGGGCCAATAGTGACATTATCATCGCTTAGCTCGACAATCGTCCCACCGCCAATTGCCAGCGCCAAAATATCTGGCATTCTGAAATTGGTTCTGACCTCTCCGAGCTCCATTGCCACACTTGATTCACGCGGATAACCATGGGTCAGAGCGCCAATATCACTGGTTGTACCGCCTACATCCACGACGATCGCATTGTCTATTCGGGTTAGATGACTCGCCCCGCGAATAGAATTGGTCGGCCCACAGGCCACCGTTAAAATCGGGTACTTGAGGGCAAACTCTTGAGACATTAGGGTGCCATCATTTTGCCCAAAATAGGGTTTAGCATTGATTTGGTGCGCTTTTAATGCATTACAAAACCCTTGTACAAAACGTTTTGCCGTGCCCTGCAATGCCGCATTAAGAATAGTCGCGTTCTCGCGCTCTAATAACCCTAAGCTACCCACTTTATGTGATAGCGAGACATTCACGCCCGGCAGTTCTTCCTTTACCCATCTGCCGACCTGGCGCTCTTGATCGCCATTGACGGGCGAAAATACGCCACTGATAGCAACAGATTGCACCACACCTTGCATTTTTTGACACAGACGACGGATCTCCGCTTCATTAATGTCAGCAATCAACTCACCATTATATTCATAGCCACCATGCGCCTGATAAAAATGCTCACCTAAAAGCGCTTGCCAGGCGGTGCTCCAACCACACATAGGCGGTACGGCACTGCCGCTTGGCAAGGCAAGGCGGATCAGGCCGACGCTATCTAAGCCGCGTTTTTCAACAATGGCATTGGTGCATTGGGTGGTGCCGAGCATCGCATGTTTTATCTGCGCGCCTGATACCCCGCTCTGCTTTAACAACGCGCTGATTGCCCCGTCAATCCCTGTTGAGATATCATGAGTAGTCGGTACTTTAACCTTAGCAACACAGTGCAGTGACTCATCTAACAACACGCCGTCCGTATTAGTGCCACCGACATCAATTCCAAGTCTAAACATCGATTTCTGCATTAACTTACCCTCTCTGTCTGCTCGCAGCTTGTATTGCATTCAATCAATTCAACTGGCGTATATTTTATCGGATAACCGAAATAATCGGGCCCGGCAACCTGCAACCCTTTGCTGGTGCGCCATTTGGGGTCGCAAGGATAAGCAATCAGATCAACCCGTTGTCCATAGCGCAATTGCTCGGTGGTAATGGGCTGACCCGTTTCATGATCCAGAATCGAAATCAGATCCGGGGTGCTGGCCAACAAATTATCGGTGCTCATATCCGCAGCAGTTTTGCCCTTATGGGCCAATAACAACTCATTTTGAAAGTGCACGTAGACATGCTCAGCGTCCACTGAAGAAGGCAGATGCTGTAACCTTTCCAGGCTGATCCCACCGGTCACAAAGCCGCCACTGGTATGCCGCTCAATATCGACTATTTTGCCGCTCAAAATTCGCAGCCCCCCAACAATATCGAGTACGGCATCAACTGCATTTTCACCTTGCGCATTGGCCTGGCGAATAGCGCGGCCAATCTGCATCGCTTTGCTTAAGGTGCTGCCCAAGGCACTGCGTTTAAGCTGCTTGCCACGCATTGGGTAGTCACACATCGCCGCAGAGCCACCCATTTGTTCGGTGATCGGCCGAGCCAAACGCTCAGACCACATGCCATTTATAGGGTATAACGTGACGACATTGCCTTTTTCATCGGCCAGTGTATTGGGCGCAGACGGCAAATCATCAAGATAAAAGGTCACCATTTGCGCTTCGGGGAAAGCACGCCCCATGGCATCACAATCAATCACCGGAATACCTTTTTGAGCGGCGACTAGAATCGGAATCAATGAATTGAACCCACCGACTTCGATCGGAAATGTCGCCTTGACCTTCTCGCCCAATGCCTGCTCCATCGCCTCAAAGGCTACCAGCATCTGGTTTTGTGAGTTAATTTTTTCCATCGCAACCGTCGGTGCGCCAATCATGGATGAGGGCACCGTCATCCAATCATCCTGCACATCTTCAAGCGCGATAAGTTCAACCGGCTTTGCTGCGTTTCGGATTGCTATCTTTGCCATTAACGCACCACTGTAAGGATCACCACCACCACCGGTTCCAAGCACTGTCGCACCGAGTGCGATATCATCAATCATCTGTTCATTAAATATCACGCACTAGCTCCTTATTATTGATTGTCACTAACTTAACCAGCAAAATATAAGCAATGAAAGAGGCTAAAATACCATCAATCGCTGAGATGCTGGTTAAACTAAACAAATTGAAGAATGCACCTGCGGTACAAGCACTGACCGCACTACCGAATGCCCATGCGAGCAAGCCTTTAACAATCCAATCGGGAGCCGATTGCACACGTTCATAGCTGAGTGATTCTTTATCTAAAAAATAATATTGTGCAAGGTAAACACCTGCAGACGGGGCGATGGTCACGCCAAGTAAGGTTAAAAATGCGGTAAACATATCAATCATGCCAAACTGCGCAATCGCAATACCTATGATGGTCATCACCACAACAAATACTGGGCGGGGAACATTTGGCAATACAACCGACATCCCCAGAGCGCCCGACACAAGGTTACTGCTATTGGTGGTCCATTGTGCAAACACCAACACAAGAATCGCGGCAATCCCTAATCCCAGCGAGAAGAAGACATCGACCAGATTATCTGTACCGGTCATCTGTGTCAGTAATAACGCCACCACAATCGTGGCACTATTGCCAAATAAGAACCCACAGCCAGCGCCTAAAATAGCGTCTTTGCGGGTTTTAGCATAACGGGCAATATCCGGCGCTGCGACTGCCGCGAGGATCCAGATAGACATCACATAGGAAATAGCTTCACCCATAGAAAGCGGCGTTTCAATGATCGCTATACCATGGGTATTTTGTGCATTGGCGGCCATAAATAAGCCTATTGTTATCAAGGTCACCATCAGTGGCACCGAATAAGTACTCAGCTTACCCAGCGCACGTACACCATAAATAGCCGTGACCATCATCAATATACTACCGCCAATCAACGCGACAATATGCGGGACAACAATATCGTATTTGAGCAGCGCATCCACCAGTATGTAGGCAAAAAAGTCTGCCTGAAAAGCAAACCAACCCACCAGTGAAATGCCATTAATCGCACCCAGTAACTTGCCGCCATTACGACCAAATACTGAACTGCTCATCAGCGGTGTGGAAACACCCGACTGAAAACCGATATTCGCGCACAACATCGCCAGCACCGCTAATATCGCTGAACCCGCGAATGTAGCAAATAACGCGTCTTCAATATTCAGTCCGCTACTTAAAAAGGCACCTAAAAATAGCCCTGAGATATCAATACCAATTGCTAACCAAATAAGGCTAATAACATACCACGACCGTTTTGCGCTGTCGGGGACGGGAGTTAATTCAAAATCGTTTATTGTTGACTGACTGTTTTGTTGCGACATCCTGCTACTCCTCATTGATTATCCATAAAATCCAATTCTCGATCACATAAAGTTCACCCAAAACAAATTAACAGCTTGTTATATTCGAATAAATACATATTATTAAATCCAAACATTTGGAAAACAGTATGTGAACTATGGCTACTCCTATTGATAAACTCGATAAACGTGATATTCGCCGCTTAGAACTATTTTGTGAAATCGTTGAACAAGGCGGGATCAGCAATGCCACAATAAGCACTGGTTTAAGTCAACCGGTGTTAAGCAGCCAACTGATTGAATTAGAAAAAAGCCTTGGCGTCACCCTATGCCTACGCGGCCGAAGTGGTTTTGAATTAACCCATCATGGCCATACGGTATATAACTATGCCAATGAACTGCAAAATATGCTCACCGATTTCGCCTTTAAATTAAAAGGGGTACGCTCTAAATTGACCGGCCACGTACGGGTTGGTTGTTTAGATAATACCGTCACCTTAGAGGACAATCTGATCCCCAAAGCGATTGAAGCATTTTATCAGTTAAGTGACAATGTTGAACTGACGCTGGTGATCGGTGACTTTACTCAGATTAATGAAAAACTATCTAAAAATCAGCTAGATATGATGATAGTAGTGTTGGCAGAGCATCAAGAACACAGCTTTACGCATGTTACCCCCCTGTTCGAAGAAGAAAGTTTTCTTTATGCGCGATCCGACCTTGCAAACGATATAAAAGCAAAGCAATATTCCCTTGAAAATCAACGGATCAATATCGGTGGCTACTCAGCAGAAACCATGTATAAACTGTTAGAGGTGGATAAAATCAGCAGCATTCAACTGAACGATGGTTGGCATGTGGAATCGGGCATTATGCTGGCATTATCAGGCACCCACTTAAGTTTCCTTCCGACCCATCTCATTGATAACTACCAGTACCAAAGCCAGCTCGTGCCCCTTAAACCAGAAAAATGGCATTTCACCAGCCAATTTTCGGTGGTATTAAAAAGCCACAAACGCGGACTTTCACCAGCCGCATCTGCGTTTTATGATTGCCTGGTCAACGTCCCCAAAAACGGAGAGGATTGAAAGCATACGCCTTATCTGATCGAGATCTTCGATAAAACAAACGAAGATGACGTAATTGAAGCAGCGAACTCTGCATTCCGTCATTCCCGCGTCGTTTTGGCGGGAATCCCAGAGAATGATTTAGCTAAAATTAGCCTTATCTCATCGAGATCTTCGATAAAACACTCCGAAGATGACGTAATTAAAGCGCCCCATTACCCTTCACCCCTTACTCCTTACTCCTTACTCCTTACCCCTTACCCCTTACCCC
>JBATHQ010000193.1:0-4278 GCA_049667005.1 Psychromonas sp. | reverse complement strand
GGCTTCGCCAAGAAGTTGGCTTGCTTAAAAGATAAAGGGTTAATTAGTGAGCCAAACAAAGAGTATTTAGATGCTGCATTAGAAGCTGGACATGCTGCCGCTCACCGTGCCCATAAGGCTAGTATCGCTGAAGTTAATCAAGTCATTGATATAGTAGAAAACCTTCTTCAAAACTACGTACTTAAAGAATCAGCTGAAAACTTAAAAACAAAGACGCCATCAAGATCAGGGTAATGGTAGCTAACAAGCTAATAAATAAGGACTAAAAACAGTTTGCTGTTTTCGTTCCTCAACATTTTAGCAAACTATTTTTAGCCCATTATTAGGGCGTTATACCTTTAAAGTGAGTAGTGATTATCAAACTTCAAAAAGTATTATCTGACATTGAGATTTCAATAAATGAAGCTTCCTCACACTACGAGATATGGTGGGCTTTAGGCTATTCAGAAAACCGAAACAAATATCGTGATGTATTTGACCATGAAGATTTTAATTATTTTCTGCATACAAGTTACATAGCAAACCAAATGGCAATGTTAATGGCTTTGAGTCGTTCATTTGATGATATACCTAGTACATCAAATATTAGATCGCTTAAATTGTTATTAACTCAAGGGGGTTTTGAAGATTTGTCTAAAGTTATTTCTGAAACCTTATCTCCTCATCAAAATATAGTTAAAAAGATTAAAGATATTAGATGTAACTTAATTGCACATACTGATTCATCTCAAACCGATCAGAAAGTGTTGGCAAGAAATGGTATTAAACCAGATGAAATTAAAGAATTAATAGAATCTGTTAAAGAAGCATTAATTAAAGTAACAACTTCCTTGCGTGTTCATAATTTGTGTTATAAAAAAGGGTTTCACAATGAATCAACACTTAAGGTTCTGGAAAAATTAAAGGTATAACAAGGCGTTGCACTCGGACTCGATACAGTTGTCGCAGTTTTTGCTAAAAGAAAAGACAGCAAAAACAGCACCAACTTACTCGCCGGGGAACGCGGCGTTGGTATGTGTTTTAGCCGTTTAACAAATTGTATCAGGAGTCTTTAACCGATGTTGACAGAAAAGAACAGAGATGAATTCTATAAAGTGGCAGATTCATTGAAACGATTTAAACGTGCGGAGATAAAAGATGCTCAAGAACGCTCACTGATTGAGACGCTTTACACTGATTTATTGCCAGAGAATCAAGTGTATAAAATGGTTTTGTCTGATAACACTACATTTCTGGTCGGAAGAAAAGGAACTGGTAAATCGACCATAATTTTGCGTTTGGAAAGTGAATATCGAAAGAAGGACGATTACATACCTTGTTACATTGATACTAAAACTGTCTTTGAAAGCACAAAGAGTGACTATAAAAATTTGGCTCTGTTCCATTTTAATGTTGTCCACCATATGCGAATTGCAAAATCTGCTTAAAATTTGCTTTCGAACTGCTTTCTCGAAACCAAGCTAGATAATGCGGTAAATACTTCGTCGCAACCCCTCGCATTTTAACATCGATCCAACCTTTAAAATGTGCAATTGCACCATTGACTGTTTGAATATGATAAATCTTATCTATCACTCGATTTTTTCCACTTACCAGTCGTTTATGATCGCAATTTGTAGTTTTCGCAATGTTTACATATGCCCACGCACCATCACTACATAACACTGAGTTGTTTGTAATATATGGCACTATATGCAACTGTATTTCAGATGCTGTATCTTCAGACAATACACCATCAATCATATGGTTACTGCGATCTGTAGATAAAAGAACGGCGACTTGTCCATCCTTAGTCCTTTTATCTATATTGCCGCCACGTTTCCTAGCCACCTGTTCTTTAGTAAATTTTTTAGAGCCTTTTTCAGAGTACGCAAGAAAAAATTCATCAACTTCAATTATTCCTGATAATTTATCAGGATATTTCTCTGACTGAGCAGTAAGGAAACGGTGTCTCCATAAAAATGCAGTTTTAAGGTTAATTTTACAAATAGCAGCTGCTTTTCGTAACGTTAGCTTCAACTCCATACATCGCGCATACTCTTCCCAAAGGTGGCATTTATGTAGTTTAGCAAGTGGTGTTTTACTCTTATTATTAAATGTCTTATGGCAGCTATTACAAAAATATCGTTGTGTTTCATTCGCTTTACCCCATTTTTTAAAATGGGAAGAATGACAATGAGGGCACTGAGACAAATTATCAAATATTGGCTGAAAAATATCATTGACGCTAATTTCTGCCTGTGATGCATGAATTGATTTGTAAATAACCTCTCTTTGGGCTGGTGTCATAGCTAATAGAGCTTTAGTTATTTGGTTCAACCGCTTAACGAATGATTTAGTCTTCATAGCCTTTACCTTCAATAAGTTATGCTTATTTAAAAGTATAGACAACAATACTATGGAACAGAGCCAAAAAAATCATTAATAACCTCAGTGTTAACTTCTTTCCTTGGCAGTTGCATTTATTTGCTCTAAAGCAGCATATAGTTTAAAAAACGACACTCACTACAGCCAAAATCAAAATGGTCGCAGACAAGGTACATAATTTATCGAGCACAATGGATAATATTACATTCAGCTAGTTACGTGGTATATACCCATGTTACTTCAACATGCTTGTCAGGCGCGAGCTAGGCCGTCGAAGTATAGTCTTTAAGAACCTTTTGTTTTTACTGGTTTTTGGCTTGCAGTTCCATCGAAGAATATTTGTCGTTTCTTGCGCATAGTGTAAGGGATATTTTCATCTTCCCAAATTTTCAAGTCTTTGTGACATGTTTGCACAAACGTTGATTCAACCATCGTTTTTTCCATCTCACCGCACAATGCGGGTATTAATAATGCTGTTCGGTTTATATCTGCGTGAGAGCTTCGCTCGATAACATGTTTAAACTTACCAAAAAGGGATTCAATTATATCGCTGCTAACTAATAGTGGATGAACCGTTATTTTATTCTGGATCGATATGTGTTGATCTAACCAGATTTGTAGTCGTTTTTTTACCTTTGAGCGCCTGGATAATTGCTTCAATAAGTGTTGACATTGATCATGACTGACTTGATTTAACCCCTTGTTTTTAAGTATCTCCATTATGCTCGATGTGATTTTTGCTGTTTTGGCAAAGCGGCTGATAAATGGTTTTAACCGTCTAAAACCAGGTAAAGCACAACGCAATTTTGCAAGCACACTGTCTTTCTTTGCAGAGCCTCTGACAGCAAGCACCTGTAACATATTGTCTCCCCACTCACCAAGCTTACTGATGCTTTGAAAGCGTCCCTTAGTACGTAGTTTTGGCGGAGTGAGATAGGCTAAGTTGGTTTGACGTAAGCGATTTGCTCCTTTGCAAGTCAACTCAGTAAACTCCTTAAAAACTTTGTTGTCTTTAAATTCGTTTTTCAATGCGGTTGCGACTACATGTCCTATATCTTCAATGAAGTATATTGGATCTGTTTGTTTTTCAGCATATAACCTGACGCCTTTTCTAAGAGTAGAGTCACAGTCTTTGATGATAGCGGTTGGGTTTCCGGCTTGCTTGAAGATTTCATCTAATTCTATCGAGATACTCGTCCCATTGACGGTTTCTGATATCTTCAGGCCAATGCATTCACAATCACTTAACTCAATTGCTTTTCCTTTTTTCAAAAATATATCCATCGTTACTCTTAAAACAACAAATGCTTTTTTTGTGCCAATATCAATGGAGTGATCTAAGATGGCTAGCCAAGGTTGCGAGATAGGTTTAACTTGTTTAAGCTTTCCCAAACCTAAGCGCAGGGTCCAATTAATGACCGATGAAAAGTGTGGGACCCATCCTAATTTCAGAGATGTTTCTTTGTTAAATAACGTTAATATTCTGGGGACACTTCGGTAAGAAACAACGGCTTGTAATACAAGGAATATACATAAATTTCGAATCTGTTGAGATTCTCTTATATCAATAACAGGTGTGACGAGAGGAGCATTAAAGTGTTTTTTTCTCTTCAGCTTCTTGTTGCATCAATAAGTTTTTGTTCTTTAGCACTGCGATTGTATTCAAGTATCGTTTTTTAGCTTTTCGGTGCTCGCGGTTTTCATCAGCACGTTTTATCGCTTTATCTTTCCAATCATCACGGCTTTTTAATACTTTAGAATATTGAAGCACAGTAACCATTTCGTTGTTGTTTGATTAATATGATCTTTTAGCATGGCTCCCCATCTATTTCCATCATAATATTCAATAAATTAACATCCATAAGCTGGGTGGTCTTTTTTTGATCAAAATAGGTCTATTTCGACGGCCTA
>JBATHQ010000192.1:0-3067 GCA_049667005.1 Psychromonas sp. | reverse complement strand
ATCATGGGTATAAGTGCTACCTTTTCTCTCTTGATAATAACCAAAGCATAAAATATGTAAGGAATCTTGCTGTTTAAAATTTACTTGTTTTTGTCATGCTATTTCAGTGCAACGATACCCTATCTTCGATACTCTATCCTCGAAGCTTACGGCGCATTACACAGTTAGCGTACGATTATTGTTCAATATCCGTTGTTTTGTAATGCGTTTGCACTGTACTCATACCTTGCCTGCGCTAAATTTCCGCTGCGATACAAGATCACTTCTTAATACACTTGATATACTTCAAATGTTAATTTCAGACAATTTTAAAGCATAATTTTATGAACAAACTGACATTGGTGCTAGTCTTAATATTGGAAGGCTAATAGGGGAGTAGATGATGAATTATGAACATATCTTAATTGCTGTTAATTTAGCTAAAATAGACCAAGAGGTAATCGACCGGGGTATATCAATAGCAAAAGCAGTTTCTGCCAGAGTTTCACTGATTTATGTAGACCTTAGCCATGTTGATAGCCTTCCCGTGAGAGATGATAATGATGCTGCTGACGCTGTGAAAAAATCAAATGAGGAATTAGAGCGTGTGTTAAAAGCATTAGCCGGAACCACCGATTATCCTATCACCAAAACGCTGGTCGTCAGTGGTGGATTAAGTTATCGACTGCAGGAAACCGTGAGAAAGATGGATGTTGACTTGTTAGTCTGTGGGCACCATCATAATTTTTGGAGTCGTATTGTCTCTTCGGTACGTGAGTTGGTGGAAACCTCCCCAATCGATCTGTTAATTGTTCATCTGGATGACTGAGCATAACTCAGCACTGCTTCAATCCACATTGCGGTTATCTGTTTTTACCCACCTATTTACCTATTGATCCGCAAAAAAGCCTTTAATTAAGGCTGGTTGCGATCTGTTTTAAGCGGTCTGCGTTGTGCCACTCTTTGTATTTTCCAAGCAGTTTTTCCCCCTACTGCAAGCGTAAGTTTTGAGCAGGGGGGATATTAATCTGCGTACCAATAACCGCGATTCACTAAATGCGTAAATAAATTTAAGGCGTTATTATCTTCATCAAACAACTCCAGCAGTTCGCCACCGACCTCATCCTGATCGCAAAGATGGTGACCCAATTGCATAAAACCTTCGCAGTCAAACTGCTCGCCATTAATAAAAATTGATTGTGGCTGCTGTTCAAAATAGACCGCCCGCAATCCACCTATTCTTATAAATTGAGCACCTTCTTCAAACATCTCGAGCACCTCTTGCTCACTATGAGGTTGCTCCGGCTCTGCGATATCAAGATCATGTTTTGCTTCACTGATCATGCGCCCAAACCACGGAATGAGAGTGTCGGGAGTGGTACAATTGGCGAGCATGACACGATGTATCTCATTCAGTTCCTGCTCTTCAATTTGTCCGGGCTTTTCGCGCAACAGCATCTCCTGATCTGTATAACGTAGCGCATCCGGATTGCTATCAATACAATAATCGGTAAAGCTGCTTAGCAGATCATTTTGATCCGGTGCGCGAAATCCGACGCTGTAATTGATTGCTGCTTCAATCGCATAACCTTCATGAGGGTGACCACTGGGAATATACAATATATCGCCCGCTTCAAGTTCGACATCGATAATTGCTGCAAAAGCTTTACAGTGTTTAAGAGCACCATGAGCCGAAAACTCTTGTGCTTCATCCTTAGCCCCGACGCGCCAGTGGCGTTTGCCAACTCCTTGAATAATAAACACGTCATAATTATCAATATGCGGGCCAACGCCGCCCTTAGGCGTAGAGTAACTGACCATCAGGTCATCAATCCGCCAGTTAGGTAAAAAACGGAAAGGGCGCACTAACTGCTGCGTGTCTTGATGCCAGTGATCAACAGCCTGCACCAACAATGTTGCACCATCATTTTCCAATCTATCAAAAGTTGTAAACGGACCGCTTTGTGCGTGCCATTGGCCATCTTCCTGATAAACAAGGCGACTTTCCAGCTCCTCTTCCATTGCTAATCCGGCAATTTCATCGGGCATGATCGGATCATTAAAGTCAATAAAACCTTGTTTGATAACGGTTGGTTTTTTCTGCCAGTAAGTGTCAAGAAAATCATTAATGTCTAAATTGAGTTCGAACATAGTACCTCGCTAAAAAATAATCTGCTGAATACTGATTGCCATTTTGACCATCTTAAAATGATCACTTATTTAGTATGATTGCTATCAGTATAGAGTAAACAAAAAAGGCAACCATCAGGTTGCCTCACACTTATTAATCATTTATAGAATATCGAAAACCGATCTTAGGAATCGTTACACAATAACTTGCGCTAAAGTGTTTCCAAAAAGCCTAAAAAATCGTTACAAAATAACTTGTTCTAAATTGTTTTCAAAAAACCTTAAATGACTGGTTATTTTAAAAACAAAAGCTCAAGTAATTTTGAAGCCGATCCTTAAATGACTGGCTATTTTGAAAACAAAAGCGCAAGTAATTTTGTAGCCGATCCTTAATCGGTTAACTGATCGACCAAGTTTATTGCCTGGCCAATGTAATTAGCCGGTGTCATCGCTTTAAGCTCTGCTTTAACGGCATCAGTCAGCGCAAGTGTATCGATAAACTCGGCCATGCCCGGACCATCAACGCGTTTACCACGGGTTAATTCTTTCAGTTTTTCGTATGGTTTTTCAATACCGTAACGACGCATTACGGTTTGGATTGGCTCTGCCAATACTTCCCAGTTTGCATCCAGATCTTTGAGCATGTTTGCTTCGTTAGCTTCTAACTTGCTGATACCTTTCAAACTTGCTTCATAAGCGATAACAGAATAACCGATAGCAACACCCAGGTTACGTAATACGGTTGAGTCCGTCAGGTCACGCTGCCAGCGGGAAACAGGTAGTTTCGCAGCTAAGTGATCAAAGATAGCATTTGCCAGCCCTAAGTTACCTTCAGAGTTTTCAAAGTCGATCGGGTTTACTTTATGCGGCATGGTGGATGAGCCGATTTCACCGGCAATGGTTTTTTGTTTGAAATGACCAAGACAGATATAACCCCATACATCACGGTCAAAATCTA
>JBATHQ010000191.1:0-2739 GCA_049667005.1 Psychromonas sp. | reverse complement strand
TACCTTCAACCGCACCGCGTAAAATTCCTCCTTCGTTATCAACTAAAGCGGGTTGAACACCAAAAAATGGACGCGTTGCAGAGCCAGGTTTTAAAGCCGTTGCGCCGGGCAGCGGGGTGATTAATATGCCGCCTGTTTCTGTCTGCCACCATGTATCCACGATGGGACAGCGTTGATCCCCTATTTTGTTGTAGTACCATAACCACGCTTCCGGGTTGATCGGCTCTCCAACGGTTCCTAACAGGCGCAATGAAGAGCGGTGTGTGCCTAGAATTGCCAGATCCCCTTGAGCCATCAATGCCCGGATTGCTGTTGGTGCGGTATAAAGAATGGAAACATTATGCTTATCAATAACTTCACTCATGCGTGCCGGGGTAGGGTAATTAGGGACACCTTCAAATAACAAGGTCGTTGCACCATTGGCAAGCGGACCATAAACCAGATAACTGTGCCCGGTGATCCAGCCGACATCTGCTGTACACCAATAGATATCACCTTCCTGATAATCAAATACATATTTAAAGGTCATTGCGGCATAAACCAGATAACCACCGGTAGTATGCAGCACGCCTTTTGGGGTGCCCGTCGAGCCAGAGGTATAGAGAATAAAGAGCGGATCTTCGGCATTCATGGCTTCCGGTTGGCATACGCTTGACTGCGCTGCGCAAATTATCTGCCAGTCCAGATCTCTGCCGGCAACCCAATTAACCTCTGCACCGGTATTTTTAAAGACAATAACATTTTGCACACACTCCGTTCCCGCTTTGGTCAATGCTTGATCTACATTCGCCTTCAGAGGAACGGTACGTCCGCCGCGGCGGGCCTCATCTGCCGTAATAACCATTATCGCGCTGCTGTCGATAATGCGTCCGGCAATCGCATCGGGCGAAAAACCACCAAATACAATGGAATGGACTGCGCCAATACGTGTGCAGGCGAGCATCGCAATCGCCGCCTCGGGCGTCATGGGCATGTATAAACAAACCACGTCACCTTTCTTAACACCCTGATATTTTAATGCATTGGCAAACTGACAAACACGTTTGTGTAACTGTTTATAGGTAATGCTCTCATCCTGATCCGGTGAATCACCTTCCCAAAGAATGGCTACCTGATTACCTTTACTGGCAAGGTGGCGGTCTATGCAGTTAGCCGACACATTAAGTTCGCCATCTTCAAACCATTTGATACTGATATGACCCGGATCGTAACTCGTATTTTTGACTTTTGAATAAGGTTTTATCCAATCTAATATTTTACCTTTTTCCCCCCAGAAGGTGACGGGGTCGTTAATCGAAGCCTGATATTCTGCTAAATACTCTTGGTTAGTCATTAAGCTGTTTTTTGCTAGCTTATCTGTTACAGGGAAAATGTGGTTTTCACTCATTCTTAACTCCATTTCTAAAATAAACCAATCACTTGCGGATGATAAACTGATCAGAACGTTCATTAATTAGCCGTCTAGTGTAAAGCAGAGATTAAAAATAAATTGTGAACTAGCTAGACTTTGTTAAATAAATGTTAATTTACGAGCTTGCTGAAAGCTTTATCAATAGAAAATTAAGAGAAATTTTGTATAAAAAATAACCAATTTATTCTTATTATCATTTTACTTTTACACTTTCACTCCTAAACTCACTGAGGGTCTGTTGATCTTTCGAGATTGTTTTTGCAGCAGTTTGTTGGTTCTTTATACAAGGCAGAGCCTGCGTAGTGTAGTTATTCTACATAAACAGGCGATAATTTATACCCAAGCCACTTAAATATACAGGGATCAGCAAGTTGAGAGGTGACTATATTCAAGGCTTGAAGTAGAAGGTTTAGTCATTCTAAATCAATGCTTCATAACGATGAAGATAGTTGCCTCTCAGCTTGCCCTACGGGAGTCTCGCTCGAAAACCAGTTCTGTGTTACAACACTTGAAAAGGGGCTACCATTCTCTTGGTGTTGTGCCTTGATCTGGCATCGAGCGAGCCTCTGAATCTGCATATTCAAGTGGTTTGGGTATTATAGAAAGGGCCAACAAGCCCTGCCCGGTGGGTTCGGCTAAAAGCGTTTTACTCTTTGTTGCGAGATATTTACTTAGAATGACTAAGCTACACACCTCGCGTCGCGATTAAAACGCTTTTATCTCGAACAAAAATTAATCGCGAAAGGTCAACTGACCCTAACAGTTATGCTTCATTTAATTTACATCAATAGCTATTAAGCGACATACTGATTAGCAAGGTACTCATCATATGTACCTTGGAAGTTAACTAACTTTTTATCTTTAATATCGATAATGCGTGTCGCTAATGATGAAACGAATTCACGGTCATGGCTAACAAAAATCAAGGTGCCCTGATAAACTTTTAATGCATCATTTAATGCGTCAATCGCTTCGATATCCATATGGTTAGTGGGTTCATCCATCACCAGGACATTAATATCCTGCATCATTAACTTACCAAATAAGAGACGGTTTTTCTCACCACCCGAGCAGTTTCTGGCTTTTTTATTGGCATCATCAGCGGTAAATAATAAACGCCCTAACATTCCCCGTACCATCAGGTCATCGTGTTTAGCGGTGCGCCACTGAGATATCCAGTCAAACAGGTTCAGGTCGTTATCAAAGTCAGCACTGCTATCCTGAGGGCAATAACCGACTGATGCGTTTTCAGACCACTTAATAACACCTTCTTTATTACTCAGTTCATTTACCAAACAACGTAAGAAAGTTGATTTTCCTACGCCATT
>JBATHQ010000190.1:0-6967 GCA_049667005.1 Psychromonas sp. | reverse complement strand
TGTCTGGAGACTAAAACCGCCTGAAGATTCAACGCTGCAGTTTGCTCTCTGTTAATTAATCTTTTCAATTAATAATGGGTATAGCTTCAACGCCGTAATAATTTTGCGCTTTATCCCATTTTATGGTGAAAAGAATAGTGAGTACTTATATTCCTCGCTAAGCTTAACAGCCTTGAAAAAACTATAATTGCAGGGTTACTTTTTTGCGTGTTTACGCGACTTTCTGCTTAAACATGCATTTAATTTCGTCAATTGCATGCAAAATAATAATAAATGCATTAAGATACGTGAAAAATGCAAGAGTGTGCATGTTTTTGCGCGATTGGCTGTGTTTTAAATGCCGAGCAATTTCTTGTTTTATTTGTAAATATTTTATGGAGTGAAGAGATATGTGTGGAATCGTTGGCGCTGTTGCGCAAAGAGATGTTGCTGAAATTTTAGTAGAAGGTTTACGCCGCTTAGAATATCGTGGTTACGACTCGGCGGGTATTGCGGTTGTTGATAGTGAAAAGAACCTGACACGTGTGCGTCGCTTGGGTAAGGTTCAGGAGTTAGCCGATGCAGTTGCTCTGAACAAAGTTATCGGTGGCACTGGCATTGCGCATACACGCTGGGCAACTCACGGTGAGCCTTCTGAGGTTAATGCTCACCCGCATGTTTCAGGCGATATTTCTGTGGTTCACAACGGTATTATTGAAAACCATGTGGCATTGCGCACAATGCTGCAAGAGCGTGGTTATCAGTTTGTTTCTCAAACCGATACAGAAGTTATTGCACATTTAGTTGAATGGGAACGCCGCACATCAGCAAATCTGGTTGAAGCTTTGCAGAAGACTGCGCTGCAGCTTGATGGTGCTTATGGTACGGTTGTCGTGGATCGTCGCGATCCAGAACGTATTGTGGTTGCTCGTTCAGGCAGTCCTATCGTAATTGGTTTAGGCATTGGTGAAAACTTCCTGGCTTCAGACCAACTGGCTTTATTAAGTGTAACCCGCCGATTTATGTACCTTGAAGAAGGCGATGTTGCTGAAGTGACGCGTCGTGAAGTTAATATTTTTGATGCGGCTGGTGCACCTGTTGAGCGCGAAGTGATTGAATCAACCGTTGAGCATGATGCCGGTGATAAAGGACAATATCGTCACTTTATGCAAAAAGAAATTTTTGAACAACCCAATGCGTTGATCAGTGTAATGGAAGGCCGTATCAGCAGTGACCGTGTGCTGGTTGAAGGCATTGGTAACGGTGCAAAAGAGATCTTAAGTAAAGTTGAGCATGTACAGATTATTGCCTGTGGTACTTCGTATAATTCCGGTATGGCTGCGCGCTACTGGTTTGAAGCATTAGCTGGCGTGAGTTGTGACGTAGAGATTGCATCAGAGTTCCGTTACCGTGAATTTGTAGTACGTCCAAACAGTTTATTACTAACACTATCACAATCAGGTGAAACAGCTGATACTCTGGCTGCATTACGTTTAGCAAAACAAAAAGGCTATATGTCAGCAATGACCATCTGTAATGTTTCCGGCTCATCACTGGTACGTGAATCAGACCTTGCCTTTATGACCCGTGCAGGAACAGAAATTGGTGTTGCTTCAACCAAAGCGTTCACCACACAACTCGCTGCAATGCTTATGATGGTAACGGCGATTGGTAAAGAAAAAGGTGTGATTGACGATAACAAAGAAAAACAGATTGTTCATGCATTACACTCATTACCAGCGCAAATTGAAAAAGCTTTAGCGTTTGATAAAGAGATTGAAGTACTGGCTGCTGATTTTGCAGATAAAGAGCATACTTTATTCTTGGGTCGTGGGGTGTTTTACCCGATCGCGATGGAAGCCGCACTGAAAGTAAAAGAGATCTCTTATATTCATGCAGAAGCTTATGCAGCGGGCGAATTAAAACATGGTCCATTAGCTTTGATTGATGCAAATATGCCGGTAGTCGTTGTTGCACCAACCAATGATCTGCTTGAAAAACTTAAGTCAAACATTGAAGAAGTACGTGCGCGTGATGGACTGCTTTATGTATTTGCTGATGAAACAGCTGGTTTTGAAGAGAGTGCCGGCATGAAAATCATCACATTGCCACATGTTGATGAAATTATTGCGCCTATCTTCTACACCGTACCAATGCAGTTACTGGCATATCATATTGCCTTAATCAAAGGTACCGATGTGGATCAACCGCGTAACCTCGCAAAAGCGGTAACAGTAGAATAATTTAACTGCTAGTGACTCGTTCCATTGTGGGATAATAATAAAGTACCATACTAAATGGCGATAATATTTGCGTATTATCGCCATTTTAGTTAGCACAGATTCCCGCTGGCGTCCTCTGTCAGCATGGATTATTTTTCTGCGCAACTGGCTTGTCTGAGTCGAAGCCAAAGCTAGTGCAGATGCATTGACAGGCGCAATGGACGCTCAGTATAAGACCTGCCTATACGCAAACTGTTGCTGTTTTTGTTGCTGGCAGTTTAACCGCCTGCAACATTAAACAAATGCCAATAAAGATCATACCTATCCAACCAATGCTGTGAAATTTTTCGCCAACGATGGCAATAGCAAATAGAGTGGCAACTGCCGGCTCTAGTAGGGTTATTAAGGTTGCGGTGCTGGCTTGGATATGTCTGAGTCCGTAACCAAAGCAAAGATACCCGAGAAACATCGGGATTGTGGCCATGTAAATGGCGACGCTGATGTTTGTTGCACTGGAAAATAGATTATCACCTGTGAGGAGTAGTGAAGGCAGCAGTATGATTGCCGCCAGAGCAAACATACTCGCCATGGTAGCATTGGAACTGCTACCTTGTTCTATTATCTGTCGCGCAGCCCAGGAGTAGGTGGAGTAGGTCAGTCCGGCGATTAAACCTAAGCAGATCCCCCAATAGTGAAAGTCGGCTGTATAAGTCATTGCCGGCTCACTTTGTTTGCCGATCGTTAAAAAAATAATACCCAGTCCACCAAACAGGAAACTGACCAGCCACTTTATACTTATGGTTTTTTTGCTTATAAAACGTTCCAGCAATACGCTAAAAAAAGGGGCACTGGCAATAGAGATAACGGTGCCAATGGCGACACCGGAAAGCTTCATCGCACTATAGAAAGCCAGTGGGTAAATTGCGACAGCAAGGCCGCCGATAATAAGCGTTTTAGGTTGGCACAAGAGCCGCCTTTTATCTTGGCGTAGCGCCTTTAGTGAGATTAATACAAGTAGTACGCCGCCTATCCCCATCGCAAATGCACCGGTCGCTAATGGACTTACGTTGGGCGCGAAGCTTGCCGCTGTACCGGTTGTTCCCCATAAAATACTGGCTATCATGATAGACACTGTGGCGCTAAACGTACTGTTTTTTAAAAGCATAAGAGATCCAATAAATCATTAATGTGGGGTTTATCTTATAACGATGCTATTAACAATATTTTGCAGATCGGACTCTCTTATCTGCTTTGCAGACGCAATTAATGGCTAAATTTAGAGGGGGGCAAGCCGAAGTGTTGGGAAAAACGCCGACTGAAGGCGGTGAGATCGGTATAGCCCACTGTCTCGGCTACTATTTGCATAGGATAGTCGGTATGAAGCAGTAGTGCCTGCGCTTTTTCCATACGTAATCTGGTAATATATTGGGTGACTGTCAGCTGTGTCTGTTGCTTAAATACTTTTTTAAACTGAGTGGGACTTAGGCAGGCAATAGCGGATAAATGGGCAATGGAGAGGAGTTCAGGTAAATGGCTCTCGATATATTCCAACACCTTTCTGACTCTCGGCTCAATCTGTTTGAGCAGGCGTTGTTCGCTTAACAGTTGGTAAAAGGTGGCAAACATTAGGTCTTCAATATCTTTATTTATCTGATAGTTCAGTTGCTCTTCGACGAAGCTGATAAAATGCAGAAGAGGAGTGCTTATGGAGAAAACCGTAATACTCGATTGCATAATCTGCTCAGGCATAGTCTCCATGTCGGCAACGACAAATCGCGCTTGCGGGTCGGCATTAAAATGATGCATTTCGCCAGATTTAACGACGACGCATTCACCGGGTGTGACTTTGCCGGAAAAAGCGCCCACCTCAATATTGATCACCCCCCGCAGCGGTAAAACCAGTTGATGAAAGGGATGGTCGTGTCCCTTTCTTATCGAGTTGTAGGAGCGAATTGAGAGTGAGTTTACCATTAACTGCGTGCTAGCCCGATCGACGTGTTACAAAATTATATTAAGAATACAAGAGAATAACACTTTCACTAATAAGTGTGCATGAGAATCTGATAAAGCAACGCTTCAATGCCTGCACTTATTTTTATTCAAAAAGAAAGCTATCCCCAAACCTCCTAAGATGTAAATTCGAGGCCAGAGTAGCTTATTACCCCAGGATGGGAAAGGAGTACGCTCTATTGTGCCGCGGAATATCATTATCTCGATGGGGTGATTAACTACCTGCAGGATAAATACTGTGCAGATCAATGTTAAGCCGCAGTTCATCTTTAGCGGTAATTTTGTTACAGTTTTCACTTTATTTATTGGTTGGCTAAGGTAATTGCAATGGAACAGGTAGAAGGATTGATAGAAGAGCTATTTTTTGCGGGTGGTTGTCTATGGGGGGTGCAGGAGTTTATGCGTCATTTACCTGGGGTAATTAGCACCGAAGCGGGCAGGGCAAACGGCTCATCAAATAGCACAAAGTCTGAGTATGACGGTTATGCCGAATGTGTGCGCACTCAGTTTGATCCACAGCGGGTATCAGTGCATCAGCTGATGGATTATTTTTTTGAAATCATCGATCCCTACAGTGTTAATCGCCAAGGCGAAGATGTTGGAGAGAAGTATCGCAGCGGCGTATACAGCCGAGATAGTAAACATCTACAGGCTGTTAGGCATTATATCGCTGTTCGCCCCGATGCACAGAAGATTGTTGTTGAAGTAAAACTGCTGTCAAACTATGTGAAAAGTGATGATGAACATCAGGATCGACTAACCCTGCACTCCGATGATTACTGTCATATTCCATTGAATTTATTACACAAATATCGCGGTAGTTAAGAGAAGGCCGAGGCTATCAGCTGTCTTTGATAAACAAGTCAGTATTACTTTGTTTGTTGGCCTTTGCTTTAGGCTGTGGGGATAATTGTTCTTGTTGCTGTTCCGCCCTGACGGCGAGTAGACGCTGAGCTGAAGCTAAATTCCCATGCACGGCATGGGAACTAGACGGTATTTTCAATATTCAATGTCGGCCTCAGCGAACAAAACTTTATTGCATAGTTTATTGCATAGCGACTTGAAGATTTGCACTGGCAGGGGCTTTATAACCCGGTTCTTTTATTATCAGCGCTAAAATTAATGAGATGGCTAATAATGTTATTATCGTATAGAAAGTTGGAATAAAACCGCCGAAAACGGACGCAACGATAGACCCTGCAATGCTGCCTATGCCAAAGCCAAGGTAGATCATGCCGTAGTTTTTGGTGAGATTATTTAGGCCAAAAAAGTCGCTAACGAGAGATGGGAATACGGTAATGGTACCGCCAAAACTAAATGCGATACAGGCTACTGAAAAATAGAAGGTCGTGCTGTTAGGCTGCCAAAAAAGTAGAGCAGCCACGCCAACGAAACTCACTAATATTGCAAAAGCGATCACTTTCATTCGTTCTACTTTGTCAGATAATACGCCTAATACAAGACGACCGCTTAAATTCGCAACGGCGATCAAGGCGACTGAGGTTGCAGCAGATGCGGCAGTTAGGTGAATGTAGTTTTCACCGATGTCCTTAGCAACGCCGATAACGTATAAACCGCTCATACAGATGCTTAGAAAAATCGTGGCGAGCATCCAAAATTGGCTGGTTTTGACCGTTTGCGCCAAAGTAAATTCACCGGTAGTGGCTATGGATTGGCTTTTCGCCGATGCTGATGCCTGTTTTTGCACCGGCGCATCGCTCATCAATAAACCGCCGCTAATGATCACGACCATGACAATTGCACCCCATGCCATAAAGGTTTGCTCAAGGCTAAAATGCGTAAGCAGGTACATGTTGATGTATTTGAAACCAAGACTACCTAAACCGTATGCGCCGATTGCACAGGCTGACGCCAATCCTTTATGTTGTGGAAAGAATTTTACGCAGTTGGATAGCGTTATCAGGTAGCCGGTACCATCGGCAAAGCCGACCAATAAGCCGGCACAAATATAGAGCATCATTAAATTGGATGCGTGGGAAGCAAGTAATAAGCTCACGCCGAGAAGTAATCCTGCGCTAATCGTTACGTTTCTTACGCCGAAACGTTCTTGTAATTTTCCGGAAATAGAGGAAGCAAATGCCAGGGCTAAACTGAGAATGCCAAAGGAAAATGCAACTTGGCTAACGGGTTGCTCAAGTTTGTCGGCTAATGGCGAATTGAATAAGCTCCATGTGTAAACAGAACCAAGGGCAAATTGTGCCATGATGGTTCCTACCAAGGTGAACCATTTTTTGCTATCTGATTGTAATGTATTCATGATTTGATCTCCAAAACGTCAATGCGTTAAAAGTGCGAAAAACAACTTAGTTGAGATCAAAATACGACATATAAAAAACATTACAAGATGTGTGGGAAAGTATAAAATGAACTGCAGTTTACTGGTCATGAACTGCATTATTTGAGCATGAATTACAGGTCCATCATTTCACGAAATTTTTTAATGTTGCCCCGACTGACTGGGACTTTCTCTTTTTCATTGTGCAATTTGAGTAGATAAGTGCTGTTCATCCACGGAATAATTTCTTCAATACGTTTAAGGTTAACACAGTAAGAACGATGGCAGCGGTAGAATTGTCGAGTAGGCAGTTTGCTTACCAATTCACTGATCGTGTATGGCGCGATATAAACGCCATGGTCAGTGTGTACTTCGGTTATTTTTTCATTGGCTTGTGCATAAATAATTTCATCGATTGGCATCACGCGTATGCGATTGTCTCGCGATAAGTTAATGGTAT
>JBATHQ010000189.1:0-3385 GCA_049667005.1 Psychromonas sp. | reverse complement strand
TAACACGCCGTCAAGGGCGGAAGACCAATAATAAAAATTATCTCCACAGCCTACAAGCGAAGGCCAACAAACAAACCTCTTTTCGAAATAGGTTTATCATTTGAGTGCTTTTATTCACTAAGCAGCTCGAAAATGCTGGAAAAATTATACACGAGTACTTAATTTAAGCCCCGATTGTTGCTGTTTCGCTTTTGACAGTAAAACAGCAACCACGTGTATGGCAATAAATTATTCATTTTCATTGATGGCAAAGGTAAAGGTGGTCAGATTGTCTTTAGAGCGCACGGAAACCTTGCCTCCATGTGCTTTAGCAATAGATTGAGTGATCGCCAGTCCCAGTCCGACACCTTCGCTTAAACAGCAGGTTCTGGCTTTGTCTACTCGGTAAAAACGGTCAAACAGGTGCGGCAATACCTCCGCCGGAATCGTCTCGCCATGATTAACCACATCGACTAACACACTCTCTTTATAAGTGTAAATATTGATATTGATCTCCCCGCCCGCAAAACTATGCTGTATCGCATTAGAGATCAAATTACTGAATGCGCGGCGTAACATCAGCTTATCTCCCAGAACCTTTGCTTCACCTTCCAGAGTCAGGGTGATATCAGTGTCTTCGGCGAGAATCTCATAATATTCCAGCAGATTAGCTATCTCCTTCTCCAGAATAATATCTTCTGTGCAGAGCGTGATCTGTTGGTTTTCGGTTTTCGCTAGATATAACATGTCTGAAATCATTCTCGCCAGACGCTCAAACTCTTCTGCATTCGAGCCTAAGGTATGCAGGTATTCATCTTTACTGCGCGGTTGAGATAACGCCACCTGCGTCTGCATCATAAGGTTATTAACCGGTGTGCGCAGTTCATGGGCAATATCAGAGGAGAAATTTTCTAAACGCAGAAAGGCATCCTGAAGACGCTCTAACATATTGTTCAGGGTGTGTGACAATCCGGCAATTTCAATGGGCAGATTATCAACGGGCATGCGCTGTTTAATATCTTTTCCGGAAACCAATTTCGCTTTTCCGCATAATATTTTCAGAGGCAGTAGCCCCCGATAGGTGAGAAACCATCCCAAAAGCGCACTGATAATCGCGGCAATAACAGTAAACTTGATTAATATTGTTCTAAAGTTACGCAAAAAATCACGGTGGTGATTAATGTTAATCGCCAGCGTTACAATCACCGAGGAGTGATTGTCATTGGACAAGGTTAAATGATACTGCATACCCCGATAAAGGTTATCCTGATCCTGCCATTCTAATAAATTATCCTCTTTAGGCACCATTCCACCAACCGATTGAAAGCTATAGTCTGGTATGCGTTTGTCAATAACCGGGTCAACGACGACCGGTTGCCCGAACAAGATATCATTAGGAAAACGAAGATTATCAGAAACATACAGTGCTATCTGGTCATCCGGGTTATCTATTTTAACCGCCACCCCTTCATTCTTTTCCAAGCCGTTTAAAATCCGGGGAAATTCATTGTTAAAACCGTTCCGCTTTATCACATCTTTAAGCATATGCATTTTATTATCTAATATAATACGGTCTTCTTTATAGAAGTAGGCTTTAATTTCATTATCGATAAGACAGGATAAACCGGTGATCACCAGCACCGTGGCAATCGAAAAAAAACAGGTAAGTCGAAGTGTCAAAGAGCGTTGCAAGATCATATTCTTTCCCGAAGTGCGATGTTAAAAAACTTTTATGTGCTTGAGTTTGGGTATAGGCTTAATTGTAACCTGCTCAAATTAAACAAGTCAGCTTTATTTCCTTATATGACAAAGATGTCATTTTAGTGTTGGTTTTCAGTCATCAACTAAGGACTATTCTTATCCCATAGCAAACAAACAGAATAAGTCTCTTACTTAAAGGATAAAAAAATGAAAACAATTAAAAATACATTATTAGCATCAGCCATGGTTATTTTCAGCGCAACTGCTTTTGCAGGCCCGGTGGTTTACGGTGATTACAGCGTACACAGCACCAACAAAACAATTAAAACAGCGCCAGCAGAGAGTAAAGAAGCCGCTTATAAACTTGGTCTTGAAAAGTTAAATCAGTTAAAAGCAGAGTCAGGCGATGAATTAAACAATGAGTTCGCCTTGCAATTAGGATCTTTTAAAGAGAAAAACAGTGTGACCTTAAAAGACAATGCGAATATTACACTGCAGGAAGTGATGAATGAACAGGGTCAGATTGTTTACACGGGTCTGGTAAATATTACCTACAGCTATTCTCAAGCGAACTAATTAATCAAAAGAGCCCCCCCGCAAAAACCCAGCCAGTTAAGCTGGGTTTTTTCTATTAATGCCTACCCTGTTTTATCCTACGAGTTAAATTGTAAGCTTCGCGGCATATACCTTAAAAACCTTGAGTCAGAAAAACAATCAGAAAGGTAGTCTTGCGTGAGGCGTAAAACCTCCTACTATTGCTCCCATCATTAAACCTAATGCGATAACCTATTTATCCAAAACTTTCTAAAATCGAACTATTTGAGTGCTTATTTTCAATATGACAAAGATGTCATTTTAGCGTTGCTTTCCAGTCATCCAGTAAGGTGTATTCTTATCCCATAGCAAACAAACAGAGTAAGTAATTTAACTTAAGAGGATAAAAAAATGAAAACAATTAAAAATGCATTATTAGCGACAGCAATGGTTATTTTAAGTGCAAATGCTTTTGCAGGTTCAACGGTTTACGGTGATTACAGCGTACATCAAAGCAACAAAACAATAAAAACAACTCAGACAGAAAGTAAACAAGCGGCTTATGAACTTGGCCTTGAAAAATTAAATATGCTAAAAGCCGAATCAGGCGCTGAATTAAGCAGTGACTTGGCGTTATCATTAGGATCTTTTAAAGAGAAAAACAGTGTTACCCTAGATGACGGTGCTTATATTACACTGCAGGAGATGCTCAATGAACAGGGCCAGGTTGTATACCAAGGTCTGGTAAATGTCACATACAGCTACTCGCAAGCTAATTAGACCTGACAATTTTCGCCAAACACAAGTCTTATTTTTAGCACAAACATACCCAAGCCGATTGCTGATGCTCTGTACATCATCAACCGACTTGGGTATGGTCGTTTAAAATAACAAACACTTTCAATCTTCGGAGAGAACAGATGAGATTACTGATTGTTGAAGACGAACAAAAAACCGGAGAATACCTGAAAAAAGGGCTGACAGAGTCAAGCTTCCGGGTGGATTTGGCGATTAATGGCATTGACGGCCTGCATCAGGCCATGAGCGAAGAATATGATCTTATTATTTTGGATGTCATGTTACCTAAACTCAATGGCTGGCAGGTTTTACAGACTCTACGCAGTAGTAAAATTGATACTCCGGTATTAATGCTGACCGCGCGGGATCAAAT
>JBATHQ010000188.1:0-2094 GCA_049667005.1 Psychromonas sp. | reverse complement strand
AGGATTTGTAAATAAATACGAAGCAACGGCAGCACCATGCTCTGGTGGCATTGAGTAGTTGGCGCGGGTAATACGCTCTAACACTATCCGGATATTGTGCAACTGATCTGAACTATTGGTAACGATCATTGCTGCGCCGGTTCGTTCGTTATAAAGTCCCATATTTTTCGAACAGCTTGCAGCAACCAAGACTAAATCTAACTGATCAATAAACAGTCTGAGTCCCGCTGCATCTTCATCCGGGCTATCAGCAAAACCCTGATAAGCTATATCAATAAAAGGAATAACGCCTTTTTCTTTGCAAAAGTCAGCGAATTCCTGCCACTGTTTTAATGTCGGATCGATACCGGTCGGGTTATGACAACATCCATGCAGCAGAATAATATCGCCTTTCTGAGCATTCTCAAGATCAGCAAAGCAAGCATCTATATCGAGTTGTCCCTGATTGTGCTGCCAGGTAAATGGTTGAACAATTAATCCTGCCGCTTCCATTATCGGGCGATGATTAATGTAACCGGGATCGGTATTCCAAATGACTGCATTCGGGGATGCCAAGGCAATAAAATCCGCCAATACTCTTAACGCACCTGATCCCCCTACCGTTTGAATTGTACACTGGCTTTCGATTTTCTGATGCTTACCAAGTATAAATTCGGCTATCTGCTTATTAAACCGGATGTTACCGGAGAGTTGTTTATAGGCTTTTGACTCAGCTTTATTGGCCAAATGCTGCTCTGCATTTTGCACAACCTGCATCACCGGTGTTTTACCCGATTCGTCGCGGTATACCCCGACGATCAGATCAATTTTCTGTTCACGTTGGTCGGCATGAAATTGATGTAAAAGTTCCCATAATGGATCTGCTTCTAGCTGAGGTAATTGTTTTAGCATGGATATTTTCCTTAATATTTTTAAAAGCGGTTATATAAAATAACACCTAACGTTGTAAGAGATATACCTGACACTATCGCGATTGACAGTGGTTCATTGAAGATTGCAACGGCTAACACGGCTGTAACGCCAGGCGAAAGGGAGCCCATGATAGATGATTTTGCCGGGCCGAGTTGCTTCACTGCATAGGAGTAACTGATCGTTGCGAGAAAACCAACACCGAATCCTTGCACCAAAATAAATGGCATGGCCTCCAATAAACTAAATGAGCCGAAGTTACTGGTTACTAAACCGGACATTATAAGGATCAGCGTGACAAACAAGGAGCTGGCAGATAGGACTATTGCAATGCTAATCGCATCGATTCCCGAACGTTTAATGCCCATCGTATAAGCAGCCCAGACGAAACTGCCACAAAGTAAAAATGCAACGCCTTGCATAGTCGTGCCGGAAATAGCACCGGGCTGTCCCATAATCATAACCAGTATACCGCCGATAATCAGTGTCAGTGTGAACAGCTGTTTTTTAGTAATAACCTGCTGGTAATAACAGAAAGATAATATCGCAATAAAAAAAGCTGGAGTTCCCGCCAGAATCGCGCCCATATAGGCGGCTGGTGCCGTTTTCGCACCCAAGGCTGCAAAGAATAAAAATGGCAGTCCGCCAAGCATAATAAGAAATAGATCAGAAATTCCAACCCGTTTGATTTTTTCAAGGCGGGACGGTAGCAGTGGCAGCAGTAATATCAGTGGTACGATAAAGCGAATCAGAGCAACGTCAGCGGTTGTCAGAGGTGAAGCACCTATCGCCCTGACTGTTAGTGAAAAACCTGACCAGATAAACAGCGCTGTCGTTATAGCTATGTATCCCATAACCATTGGCGACAAAAAGTTTTTTGCCGGTTTAATTGTTGATTGCGCGACCTTTCCGATCATAAAATCCGTGCTCATGGTTAAATTTAATATTGATATTATTCATTAATATCGACGCATTTATCTGGCAAATTTTCACTTTAATTGGTCTTAGTTGGTGGATATCGCTAATATATTAAGGGATTTTAATTTAATTCACTAGGAGGGTAAGTATGGATAGAATCGATCACCGTATACTGATGGTTCTTCAACAGGAAGGCCGCATTTCGACAGCTGATTTGTCAGAGAGGGTCGGTCTCTCCCCCTCTCCCTGTGCAAGGCGATTAAAGCG
>JBATHQ010000187.1:0-4717 GCA_049667005.1 Psychromonas sp. | reverse complement strand
ACCGGCCTCCACCAGAATAGAGGGGATATCAGGTGATTTTAATACTGCGAGGCTGGCATGCACCGGCTTGGATTGATGCAGGGTTGTCACTTTCCTCAATTCACCAACAACAAAATCGCCAACCTTAAAACCGACATCCATGGCATTGCCCATAGACATATCCAGCACCATTTTCTGCAGATAAGGCAGATTGTCGGAATCCTGCATGAGAATCCCGGTACCCCCGATCAACTCAGAACGCGCTTCATGATTTTCCATCCAGCGCCCCTGTTCGGAGGTCGCTCTTTTCATGGAAAGAACCAGTACCGATGCACCACGAGGTTTGGTAGAGGTAAACCCATCGGCATGTATAGACACAAGAAAGTCAGCCTCACCCTTGCGGGCAATTTCCGAGCGTTTATTTAAATCAACAAAATAATCACCCTTACGGATTAAAAAGGCACTCATCCCGCTTTGCTTATTAATGATGCTATGCAAGCGTTTGGCGATCTGCAGGGTAATGTTTTTCTCCTTACTATATTTTCCCACAGCACCGGGGTCATCCCCTCCATGTCCGGCATCGATAGCAATCATAATATTGCGCCCTTGAGAGGGGCGATTGTTCGATTTAGTAGTCTTTGCGTTACTTGATTTGTTATGGGGTAAGTCAAACACCAAACGGTAACCATAAGGTTTAGCAGGGGGTAAGACGAAAACTTTTGCCTTACTGGCTCTATTTAAATCCATCACCAGACGATAGGTATTTTTCTGACTGGTAGGACTTTCCCGAAGTCTATTAAGCAATGGCCCCGGATGCTTAATCTTGTTTAAATTGACCGCCGTTGTCGTAGATTTGAGATCCAGAACCAGTCTATCAGGGTTTTGTAAATAATGAATTTGATAATCAGGTTTCGCTGAAAAATCGAATACAACACGGGTATTATCAGGAGAAGGCCAAGCACGAGCTGCCTTTAATTGATTGCTTTGTGCCGCACCAGCAGGCGTAACCAAAGCCTGCATAAACAGAGCTGATAAAAAAAGCAAACGGATAAAAAATTTTGTTGTTATTTTCATAATTTATTTAAAACTCCCTGTCCGACGTCCGTATTAGCCTGCAACTCAACAACCCGTTGTTGACCCACGTAGCGTAAGGTTAAATCAATATCAGGAAGAGGCAAAACGCCCTCACCTCGCTCAGGCCACTCCACTAAACAATGACTTGTTTCAGTAAAATAATCACGGATCCCCATAAACTCCAACTCTTCAGGATCGCCTAAACGGTACAGATCAAAATGGTAAACCTGCCAGTCATCCAGTTCATAGGGTTCAACCAAAGTATAAGTCGGGCTTTTTACATTGCCCTGATGGCCTAGCCCCTGAATAAAACCGCGTGTCAGCGTGGTTTTACCTGCCCCTAAATCCCCATGCAAATAAATACAGATCGGTTGTTCACAAGCAGCGCTTAAACGGCCTCCGAAAGCAACAGTCTGTTCGGCATCTATTAATTGTTGTTTAAAAAAATTTACCATGATGGATTTACTAACTTCCTAATATAAGGGAAAAGATCACTGGCCAATAATCCGCGCTCATCCTGCTGCGCTGCCAGATCAGCAGCACCGCCATGAATACACACCGCAAGCCTTGCTGCATCAAGCGGATTTAAGCCTTGTGCTAACAGACCGCCTATAATACCAGAAAGCACATCCCCCATGCCACCACTTGCCATGCCAGGATTACCAACATTTGCAACAAAGATCTCTCTACCACCACAAATTAAGGTGCCAGCACCTTTTAAAATCACCACTCCGCCAAATTCCACCTGCAGACGCTGCACCGCAGCAAACCTGTCAATCTCGATATCAGCAACAGCAACCTTTAATAGTTTAGCGGCTTCACCGGGATGCGGCGTCAGTACCCAATTATCTTTGCACGAAGGTTGGCACGCTAATAAGTTTAGTCCATCCGCATCCACCACGCAGGGTAATTCGCTATTGATGACCCTGTCTAATAAACCCTGCGCCCAATCATCCTGACCCAGCCCGGGGCCAATCACTAAGGTCGTAGCCCAATCGTCAAAATCATTTTTTCCATCTTCGTTATCCGGATAATTGCACAGCATCAACTCCGGACGCCCGGCCATCACCAGTGCCCGATTTTCCTCAAGGGTAAGGACCTTAACCAGTCCAGAGCCGGTGCGCAGTGCAGCTTCAGCGGCTAAGCGCACAGCGCCTGACATCCCAATATTGCCGCCGATGATTAACGCCCTGCCGAAACGGCCTTTATGGCTGTCACGCGCTCGCCTGGGTAGCAAATGCTGAAGATCCTGGTAGCTCACTCTCGTCGCAGCACTTGTTGCCAAGCTTGTAAATTGCCCGGTAATACCTAAACCGGAAAAATAGATCTGCCCGCAATGCGCAGCCGCAGCGCCGCTAAACAGCCCGGTTTTTAACCCCACAAAACTAATTGTAGCATCTGCCTGTATTGCCGCATTGCTTACAGCGCCGCTGTCTGCATATAAACCGGAAGGAATATCAACACTTAAAATCTTTTTCTGCGCCTGATTAATGTTGATGATTAAGCGCTCAAATTCATTCGAGACCGGTCCCGATAGTCCAGTCCCTAACAGCGCATCAACAATCACATCGGCATCGGCAAAATTGGCCTGCGCAATCTCCTCTATTTTACCCGAACTTTTTAACCAGGCATCTTTTGCCTTAGCGGCATCATTACGCAGATTATCAGGATCACCCATTTGACAAAGTTGCACCGCAAGCCCGTTTTCTTTGGCGAGGGCCGCAAAAATATAACCGTCGCCACCGTTATTGCCGTGGCCGGTAAACACCAATACTTTTTTAGCCGCGGGAAAGTGTGCTTTAAAAACCTCAAAGCAGGCCGCGCCAGCGCGTTTCATTAAATCATAGAGAGTGATGCCGGTTAAGCGTGCAGCCTCACCTTCAAATTGTTTGATCTGCGCAGCAGGATATAAAGAATGTGGTAAACTGTTTTTTGTTTTGATCTGATCCGCAAGCATATTCATCACCCCATAAGAGTTAAATATTAAAATGGTAAATCAAAAAAATATAATTGAGTCTAATAAAAGCATCGATTTATCAACATTAACAGAAAATATCAAACTATGGGGCAAAGCTCTAGGTTTTCAGGAGGTGGGTATCTCAGATATTGATCTCAACCAGCATGAAAGCAAATTGCAGTCGTGGTTAGACAACAATTATCACGGTGAAATGGATTATATGGCCAAACACGGCATGAAACGCGCGCGCCCGAATGAACTGCTGCCCGGCTCATTATCTGTTATCTCCGTGCGCATGGATTATCTGCCGGAGAATGCCCAGTTTGCGCGCAGCTTAAAAGATAAAAACAGCGCTTATATCAGCCGTTATGCACTCGGCCGCGATTATCACAAGGTGGTACGCAAAAAGCTCAAACAACTCGGCCAGAAAATCGAGTCAGAGGTTGGCCACCTTGGCTACCGCCCTTTTGTTGACAGCGCCCCCATTCTCGAGCGCCCGCTTGCCGCAAAAGCCGGACTGGGCTGGGTTGGCAAACACTCACTGTTAATTGATGCGAAAGCCGGCTCATGGTTTTTCATTGGCGAACTGCTGATCGATCTGCCGCTGATTGTTGATCAGCCCGTTGAAAACCGTTGTGGAAACTGTGTCGCCTGTTTAAAAATCTGCCCGACACAGGCAATTGTCGCACCCTACGTGGTTGATGGTCGACGCTGTATCTCCTATCTCACCATCGAACTGCAGGGCGCGATTCCGGTCGAGTTTCGCAAAGCAATCGGTAACCGCATCTACGGTTGTGATGATTGTCAGTTGATCTGCCCCTGGAACCGCTTTTCCAATACCACTCAGGAAGCGGACTACCAGGCACGTCAGCAGTTGAAGAACAGATCTTTATTAGAGCTTTTCAGCTGGACTGAGGAGGAGTTTTTATCCTACAGCGAAGGATCTCCCATTCGCCGTATCGGTTACCTAAGCTGGCTGCGCAATATCAGCGTCGCCCTGGGCAATGCCCCGGCAAGTGAGACCATCATCACAGCGTTACAAAATAAACTGCTTGAAAATCACTCGGAAATATTAAATGAGCATCTGCACTGGGCACTTGAACAACAGCAGAATCGAATCCCGGTGGTCAACGAACGGCTTAACCAGCGCTTAATTAATGCAGTGGAAAAAGGTCTGCCCAGAGACGCCTAAGCAGTAACAAATTGATAGAGAAATTATTGTCCGTTACTTGAATCATTCGCAGGTGCGTTACTTGAACTTGGGGCGCGGGCTTTAGCCCGCATCTTTTGATTTTGTGTAGATAAACGAACAATGCAGGCTAACGCCCTGACTATTATACACAAGTCAGCATTTGATATAGAAAAGAGGAACTAAAAGATATACGAGAGTCATTTTTACTCATCGGGTGTATTCCGCCCTTGACGGCGTGTAGACTCTGAGAAACCGAAACATTGTTTCGCAGTTCGAAAAAGTCATGCTCTTTGCTCAGCCAAAGAAAACAGGGCACACAGAGTTTAGCCCGCTCGTGACACTATGCTGTCGCATAACTCGCCCAAAAGAAAAGCTGCCCAAGCCATTTTTTGATCTTGTCGTGAATAACTACTTTTTACGCACCATCTCAGACATTACATCCCTGTACTGGCTGAGATTAGGAAAATCTAGGCCGAGCCTTCTCATGAGCCTAAACTGTCGTTTAATTCGCTCCA
>JBATHQ010000186.1:0-8858 GCA_049667005.1 Psychromonas sp. | reverse complement strand
GCGGAGAACTTGGTAATATGCTTGAACGATCTGCTGATAATCAGGACAAACAGTTTGCCGCACAGGTAACTATCGCACTGGGTATTTTTGAACCCGCGCTGGTGATCTCAATGGCAGGTATCGTTTTGTTTATCGTCATGGCAATATTACAACCGATATTACAGTTGAATAATATGGTGTCAGGTTAATTAAAATAATATCAACAAGACAAGCACTGAGTTAGTACAGTGCTTAAGTATAAGTATAATTTTAAATTTACATAACAAACTTTAGGGGCAGGATAGTGAACAACAAAAAAAATAATAAACAACAAGGTTTTACCTTACTCGAGATTATGGTGGTTATCGTCATATTAGGGATATTGGCTTCTTTGGTGGTGCCTAATTTGATGGGGAATAAAGATAAAGCCGATCGTCAGAAAGTAGTCTCAGATGTGATTGCATTGGAAAATGCGTTAGATATGTATCGCTTAGATAACAGTAATTACCCCTCTACCGATCAGGGGTTGAATGCCTTAGTATCAGAGCCAAGCGGCGACCCAGCACCACGTAATTACCGCGACGGAGGATATATCCGACGCCTTCCGCAAGATCCATGGGGCAATGATTATGCGCTAATCAGTCCTGGAACGCAGGGAACAATTGATGTTTTTTCAGTTGGCCCCGATGGCGAAGAGGGCACGGATGATGATATCGGAAACTGGAATTTAGATGCAAAATAAGCTTTTTTTTCGTGTCTAAAAAGCGCTTGAATTATAATAAGCAGCATGGTTTCACCTTACTTGAGGTCATGCTGGTGGTGTTATTAATAGGCATGGCGTCATTGACGGTTGTTATGACGCTGCCTAATAATCTGACTTCTGAAAACAATGTCAGCTGGCAGGCACAGCGCTTCGCAACCGTATTGAAATTTGCTGAAGATGAAGCGCTTATTTCAGGCAATGAGCTTGCTTTGGTGATTGAAAAAAACAGTTACCAATTTGCTGTTTATAATTACGAAAAACAACAATGGCTTGCTGCTGTGGTGGGGGAGATACAAGGGAGAATCGAATTGCCTGAGTCAATTAACCTTGAATATAGTTTGGCTGATTCGGTCTGGGGAGAGATAGATAACGAAGAACAAGATAGTTTTATTGAGGAGCAGGAGCGTGTCGATATTATTGAAGACAGGCAGCAAAGCTTAAAGCCGCAAGTTTATGTGATGTCCAGTGGTGAAGTCTCTCCTTTTACACTGGTCTTTTCAGATGCTGAAAATGAATCTGAAAAACAATCTGTTACCGTTTCCGTCAGTATGAGCGGTAGTATTACTATCTCGGAACTGAGCGAACAATGAAAGAGATAAAATATCCGCTTATACGTAAATATACCGGTATGACCTTGTTGGAAGTGTTGCTGGCATTAGTCATTTTGTCGACGGCAGGGCTTGCTGTCATGAACGCTGCTTCTGGTGCAATCAATAATCAACGCTATCTGCAGGATAAAACGTTTGCGCTGTGGATTGCCAGTAATAGCTTGGTGGAATTGAAGCTGGAGAAGCAATGGCCGTCGCAAACATGGAAGGATGAGAGTGTCGATTTTGCGGGTAGTACCTGGTATCTGCGCTACCAAAGCGTTGCGACTGGCGATGATAACTTTAAAGCGTTAGATGTCGAAGTGAGTGATAAAGAGGGCGGTAAGGCCTTAGCTTACCTTAGGACTTACATTGCCAAACCATAATCATGCAGGTAATAAATCAGGAAAAGGATTTACCTTACTGGAAGTGCTGGTCGCTATCATGATTTTTGCTCTTTTAAGTTTGGCCGCTTACCAAGTCTTGCAGGGGGTGTTACGCAGCGGGGAAATAAGTAAATTACATAGCGAGCGTTTAACTGAGCTACAACGTGCAATGCTTATTATTGAGCAGGACTTTACCCAGATAGTGGCACGAAAATCGCGTCAAGAAGGTGTTGAACAAGATGATTTACGCACTCTGACAGTTGGTCAGGAGATATTTTCCTCGCAGGATCAGGGTATCGAATTTAACCGTCTCGGCTGGGCTAATCCATTGGGCTTATTGCCCCGTTCAAATATTTTACGGGTCAGGTACATACTCCGGGACGGGCAACTGCAACGTTTATATTTCCTTTATCCGGATATCATTTCAGGGCAAGAGCCTGAAACGCAGGTGCTATTAAACGATATTGAAAAATTAAGTTTTCGTTTCTGGAACGACGGTTGGCAAAGCAGCTGGTCAACGGCAGACAAACTGCCGGAGGGGATAGAAATTAATTTTACCAGCAAACATTTTGCCGATATTCGCCGGGTTTTTTTAGTGTCTTCTGGTGAGGTGCTGGAATAATGACAGCATCTTATTATAAGCAGCAACGTGGTGTTGCACTGATTACTGTATTAATGATCTTAGCTATTATGGTTACTATTGCAGCGACAATGACCGGCCGATTAACGCTTAGTTTAAAACGTACTGAAGGTTTAACTTTCTCACAAAAAGTATACTGGTATGGCCAGGCGTCTGCGGTGTTGGGGAAGAAGATTTTAGATGAGAATTTCTCTGACAGTAGTGTGGTTAGTTTGGATCAAATGTGGGCGACCCCGAATATGGTGTTTCCTTTAGAAAATGGTCAAATTGCAGGCGGGATTAGAGATTTACGCAGTTGCTTTAATATTAATACTCTGGCGGTTGCAGATCAGGGAGATACTCCCGCATTGCCTTTGCGGCAATTTCAAAACTTATTGGAAGTGCTTGAGGTGAGTGAATATGGTGCGCAGATGATTGCAGAATCGACCCGCGACTGGATTGATGAAAATGACAGTAGCGATGCCACCCTTGGGGCTGAAGATAGTTATTATCAGGCAATGAGTGTATCTCATCTGGCGGCTAATAATTTGATGACTGATATCAGTGAGTTACGTAGCGTACAGGGTGTTGATTCAAAAACATACGAAAGAATAGAGCCTTATTTGTGTGCAATTCCAAGCCGAGAACAAAAAATAAATGTTAATACGGTGAATATTGAACAAGTTGAAATATTATACGCTCTATTTAAAGATGAACTGAATCTAAGTATTGATGATTTAACAACGTTGCTGGAAGACCGACCAACGAGTGGCTGGGCAAATGTTGATGAATTCTTTGCTATGGATCTCTTTCAGGGAGTGACTGTTTCTGCACCGCTGAAAGCGCAATTAAGCATTACCAGTGATTTTTTTCAATTAACCAGTGTGGCAACCTTTGAAGACCGTTTACTTGCTGTGGATTTGACATTTCAAGTCGATGAAGAAGAAGCCAAGGTTATCCGTTATCAATCAGGCGGTATTAAATGAATTTAATGTCTAAGATTAAATTGAATCGACAAACTGTAAATTTGAAATTCAAGATGGAGAAATCTGGTGAATGAACGTTTAATAATTCGCTTGGCGAGCAACGTTTCACAAAAAAATTATTGGCTTATATGGTCTGATAGTGAAAATGAAATTATTGCTTCGGGTGAGGTAGATAATGCCGAGCAATTAAATTTGCTGACTGAAAAAGCCGTGCAGCGCAGAGTCATATGCTTACTGCCCGGTGTTGATGTCGCTATTAAAAAAGTACCCATCAAAGGTGTTTTTAATCGTCAAATGCAGCAGGCATTACCCTATTTAGTTGAAGAGGAGCTAGCCTCGGACGTAGAGAAACTACATTTTAGTGTGCTAGTCAAAGCGACTGATCTTGTTTATGTGGCTATTTGTGATAAACAAAAAATGCATCACTGGCTGGAGTGGCTGGAAAATGCGCAAATTAGATGTACGCAGTTTATTCCTGAAGGTTTAGCATTACCGCTACCTGAATACGGTCATTGGCAAGCCGTGCAGCTTGGGGAATTTTGGTTAATAAGAGAAACTGCAAATATTGCCTGGAGTTGCGAGCAATCGATGCTTGAGGCTATCTTAGAAAGCAAAATAAAAAATTCCGCTGATCATGATCTAATACCTCAAATAGAAAGTTATAGTCCGATTTTGGAAAATTCAGCGGGGCAATGGACTAGCCTTGATCCTGTTCTACCCATGGAACTGCTCGCTATTGGGACCCTAAACAATAGCGTAAACATACTGACGGATAAATTTAAACCGGCAAAAGAAACGAATCAGACTATTGAAAAGTGGCGGATGCCAGTCATTATCGCGGGGATATTGCTGCTTGTATCAATGCTCAGTATGTACACGCGAACTTTAAAAGTTCAGTCACAAACGGAGGTCATTAAGGAACAGGTAGAAGCGCTTTATCAACAGGCCTTCCCGCATGAGAGTAAATTACAATATGCGCGCATCAATAATAAACTTGAAGGAATGATGGCTAACCTTACAGGCGATGCGGGCGGATTTGGTTTTTTATCTATGCTTAACGACCTTTCTCCGGCGTTTTCTGTGCAGAAAGACTTTAAAATTAATAATTTAAAGTATGATAGTAAAAAACAAGAGCTACAACTTGCGATTACAGCGCCAAGTTTTCAAGCATTTGAAAAATTTAACGCAGCACTTCCTGCGCATTTAAGTGCTGAGCAGGGGGCTTTAAATAACAGCCCAAGTGGTATTAGCGGCACGCTCACCGTAAGGAGTAAATAATGTTGCAACGCTTTAACAACTGGTGGGAAAGCATTAGTGAGAGAGAGCAAAGACTGGTGTCGGTTTCAAGCTTTTTTATATTAATCGCGGTGATTTACTGGGGAATGTGGCAACCATTGTCAGCTAAGCTCGAAACAAGTGAAAATCAATTACAGCGTGCGCAGGAAGTTTTATCGACAACACAGGAGCGTGCTACCGTGCTAGTGCAATCCGGTGCCGCCGGAGGTAAGGCAGTTACTCAGAAGCAAAATTTAATGCAGATTGTTAATCTGACTGCCCAGCAAAATGGTATTGTTTTCTCTCGCATTGTGAATCGTAACGAACAGGTTGAGGTGCTTATTGATAATATTGAATTTAATCTTTTGCTCAATTGGGTATCTATCTTAAATGAGAAATATTCGGTATCGGTGATCAGTACTGATATCTCAAAAACAGATGCGCAAGGTTATATCAAGGTAAACCGCCTTTTTCTTAGTTTTTAAAAAATTTCTTTCACCGTAACAATGAGATTCAGCCTCCATGAAAATTAAGTTTATTGTATTATTTGTCTGTCTTTACCTGTTTGCGCTCCTTGTAACGTTGCCAGCAAGCATATTAACAGGCTTTATACCGCAAAGCGTTGGGTTGAAAATTGCTGGTGTTTCTGGTTATGCGTGGCAAGGTGAGGCCGCATTGCTATCCTATAACAAAAAGCACCATTTTGATCGGGTTTCATGGAATCTGGATTGGTTAGCACTCACTACTTTGCAGGTTAAGGTGAATGTTAAATTCAATAATGGTCGTCATGCTATATCTGGTGAAGGCGTTGTCAAATCCGGTTTTTTTGGTAGGGGCATTGAAAACCTAAAGCTCGATTTAAGTGCCGCGCAGTTGCTTGCATATGCTGATTTACCTTTGCCGATTGAAGCCTTCGGAAATATCACTATAGCAGTAAAAGATGCCACACTTGGTGATCCATATTGCGCCACACTGGAGGGTGTTGTGGACTGGGAAAATGCCATGATCAACAGTCAGCTTGGTGAGTTGGACTTAGCCGCTGCAAACATTAAATTAAGCTGTGATAATGGTAATTTGGTTGCGCTTATAGAACAGAAATCAGAGCAGATAAACAGCAATATCAGTGCCTTATTACAAAAAGGAGGGCTGTTTAAGCTAACCGGGACGATCCGTGAAAATGATAAGCTTAGCCCTGATATCAGTCAGGCTCTGACCTGGGTAGGGCCGAAAGACGCTTCAGGTGCGACTGTATTAAACTTTAATGGCCGTTTATAGCGATCTTTTTCAGCCATTTATTTAAATTCAAAAAAAGTCGCTATTTATAATAAGAAAAGTTGGTAAGTACTTACAATTACTTTCATTTGCTAAAAACTATCTATTGTAACTAGATAAACTCTCTGTATGAATATACACTGTCTTTGTTTACAGTTGAATTTAATGTGGAGATAAAAGCATGAAAGAGCTAACCAAGCGTCAAAATGAAGTATTAGATGTCATCAAAGAGCAAATGGCAAAAACCGGTATGCCTCCCACAAGAGTTGAATTGGCGAAGATCCTTGGTTTTCGCAGTGCTAATGCGGCAGAGGAGCATCTTAAAGCCTTGGCGCGTAAAGGCGCTATTGAAATTTTATCGGGTACCTCTCGTGGTATTCGTATTCTCGGTGAACACAAAAATAATGAAAAACCGCTTGAAGAGGGATTACCACTTATCGGAAAAGTTGCTGCGGGTGAGCCGATTTTAGCGCAGGAACACATTGAAAATTATTATGACGTTGATCCTGCTTTGTTTCACCCGAGTGCTGATTTTTTACTGCGGGTACAGGGTGAAAGCATGAAAGATATCGGTATCATGGACGGTGATTTATTGGCCGTTCATAAGACTCAAGATGTCAAGAATGGACAAGTTGTTGTTGCTCGTGTTGAAGATGATGTAACCGTAAAGCGTTTTTATCGAGAAGGTCGGCAGGTGACCTTAAAAGCGGAAAATAGTCTGTTTAATCCCATTAAAGTTGACTTGGAATTTCAGACCTTTGATATTGAAGGGATAGCTGTCGGTGTTATTAGAACCGCTGACTGGATGTAATTATTGCATATAGATTAACCGATTATGTAGGGTACTTGATATAACTCTCTGATTAGACGTGTGAAAACATTGTGTATATGCGATCTATTTCTTTTTAAACAATAGCGTTTTTATTTTGTTGGATTGAAAAATGAAAAAAATATTATTGCTGATCATTCCGATCGTTCTCTTAGCTTTTTTTTTATTAGGTCGCGCACAGTCTGAAAATACCTTGACCAAGAATGAATCACTGATTTTGTTTAAAGAGGGTAAAAGCTTAATTAATTTTTCCTTTGAATTAGCCGGTCGTGAAAACTTTACCAATGAAGACTTAAAAGGAAAGTGGACGATTTTTTTTATTGGTTATACTTTTTGTCCGGATATATGCCCAACGACCTTGTCACAACTCGACCGTGTTTACTCAAAATTAACCGCAGCACCCTACCGCAATATACAAATTGTATTTGTCTCAGTTGACCCAAATCGCGATAAAGCCGAGAAATTAGCGGAATATGTACATTATTTCAATTCAGAATTTATTGGTGTGACAAGTACGCATAAACAGTTATGGCCCTTTGTACAAAATTTGGGACTGATCTACAGCATTGTTGATGAAGGTGTGGATGAACCCTATTATTTAGTCGATCATAGTGCGTCAATTGTTTTAATTAACCCCAACGGTGAGCATCATGCCTCTTTTCAATCAGAAATAAATGAGAGTGGCATTTTTAATGTGAAGATGGATTTAATGGTCGAGAATATCCACCAAATTTATGAAAATTGGTATCGATAGAGTCGCATCAGTATTGGCAGTGAGTGCTTACTGTTGGTTTGTTCATCTACCCTCATTCTCTGATTTTTCTTAATATGTTGGCCATGATTTTAGGCTATCACTATGTTTAACATCGAGCATTTTTTACCATGATAAAGTCCTCCCTTTTAAATTTGAATACCCACCAGAAAATCTTCGCCATCGCATTACCCATGATGATTTCAAATATCAGTGTGCCATTACTTGGTCTTGTTGATACTGCGGTTGTTGGACATATGTCGGATTCTTACTATCTGGGAGGTGTCGCCGTCGGTTCGATGATTGTGACGCTGATCTTCTGGATGTTCGGCTTCTTAAGAATGTCGACCACCGGTCTGGTTGCGCAAGCATATGGGGCAGCTGATCATCAGCAAATTATGCGCTTGTTACTGCAAGCTATTTTTATTGCGATAGTGTTGGCTGCTGGCATTTTAATATTGCAAAAACCCATTGTGATGCTGGCTTTAAAATTTGTTGAGGGTAGCGAGCAAGTTCTTTTTTATGCGCAGATATATTTCAATATACGGATCTGGAGTGCGCCTGCCGCGCTAATCAATATGGCTCTATTAGGTTGGTTGCTTGGTATGCAAAATGCGAAAGTTCCGATGTTTTTATTGATTATTGCCAATGCTATCAATATCGCTTTAGATCTGTTATTTGTGGTTTTCTTTGATTGGGGGGTAGCGGGGGTTGCCTGGGCATCGCTGTTAGCGGATTATATCGCTTTAGTGTGCGGACTATTGCTGGTTAATAAGATCCTTAAACCACTTTATAGAGAAGGTGATTTAGTTAAATTAAGCAAACAGCTTGTTGATTTTAAATCGCTTAAAAAATTTATTTTACTGAATCGAGATATATTTATTCGCACCTTATGCATCCAGGTAGCCTTTGCATTTATGACCATGCAGGGCGTTAAATTAGGAGATGATGTTGTTTCAGCCAATTCTGTTTTAATGCATTTTTTACTGCTTATCTCCTTTTCTATGGACGGTCTTGCCTATGCGGCAGAGGCTTTAGTGGGAAAAAATATTGGTAGCCGTTGTTTAACAAAATTGAAAGATAGTGTGTATGTCACGTTGTTTTGGTCATTGCTCTTTAGTTTGGTGCAGCTTCTTTTATTCTACACCTGCGGGCGCTGGATTATTGTACAGATAACATCGATAGAAAGTGTGCAGATGCAGGCTGTTAGTTATTTACCCTGGTTAATTATCATCCCAATTACTTCGGTATTAGGTTTTATATTTGACGGTATTTTTATCGGTATGACGCGGGCAAAGGAGATGCGCAATAGCCTTATTTTTTCACTTGTTGCAGTCTATTTTCCAGTTTGGTTCCTTTTTTCAGGACAAGGCAATCATGCTTTATGGATCGCTATGAATGCCTTCATGCT
>JBATHQ010000185.1:0-2600 GCA_049667005.1 Psychromonas sp. | reverse complement strand
ATCCGCAGCGCTTGCTTTTGGTGCGTTTTTTAATTTTTAGTGCCATTTTGGTGCAAAAAACGCTGGCTAACATCTGCTTTTGCTCGCTTAGCCTATGAAATAAGGAGCATTTAACTTCTGGCATATTTATTGCTTTGATTATAGTTCTCGTATGAGAGATATCGGTAAGGTTATCGCCAATATCACAATTCAGTAATAGACATCTAGGGTTCCGGCTGTTTGCAGTGACTGGACCGAGAGTTGTCGACCTTTTCTAAGGTTACACGGAGGGATAAAAGCCCGGGAGAAGACTTAAGCCATGTCTCTCGTACTTTTAATGTGTAACCAAGGATAAAAATATGAAATTCACTACGCACCTCGGTAAATCCATCGCTAAATTACTTGCTGTCAGCACATTGTGCAGCACCTTCCTTATTGCTCCTGGCACAGCTGTTGCTGAATCAAAATCACAATTTCGTTTAGCCTGGACCATTTATGTCGGTTGGATGCCATGGGACTACGGTGGCGCATCCGGCATTGTCAAAAAATGGGCTGACAAATACGATATCGACATTGAGATTGTACAAGTCAATGATTATGTCGAGTCTATCAATCAATATACAGCGGGTGGTTTTGATGCCACTGTGATGACCAATATGGATGCTTTGACTATTCCAGCTGCCAGCGGGGTGGATTCTACCGCGGTAATCATCGGTGACTTCTCCAATGGTAATGATGGAATCGTGCTCAAAGGCGCTGATAAATTAGCAGACATTAAAGGTCAAAATGTTAATTTGGTTGAACTCAGTGTGTCACATTATCTTCTGGCGCGCGCATTACAAACGGTTTCATTAAGTGAACGGGATGTGCGTGTTGTTAATACCTCAGATGCTGATTTAGTGGCGGCCTTTACGACTGAAGATGTCACCGCAGTAACCACTTGGAATCCATTGCTGAGTGAGATTACGGCGATGCCGAATACCAAAAAAGTGTTCGATTCCTCGATGATCCCGGGTGAAATTATCGACCTGCTAGTGGTCAATAGTCAGACTTTGCAGGATAACCCTAAATTGGGTAAAGCGTTAACCGGTGCCTGGTATGAGATCATGGCAACAATGCAGGGAAGCGAACCACAAGCGCTTAAAGCGCGTACTTTGATGGCTGAAGCATCGGGTACGGATCTGGCCGGATATGATGCACAGTTGGCCTCTACAAAAATGTTCTTCCAGGCCAAAGATGCGGTTGTCTTTAATAACAGTAAAGCGCTGATTAGCACGATGGGCAAAGTGGCTGAATTCTCATTTGCACATGGTTTATTAGGAGAAGGTGCTGCTGATGCAAAATTTATTGGTATCGAAACACCTGCGGGCGTGTACGGTGATCAGAACAATATAAAATTGCGTTTTGATCCCAGTTATATGCAAATGGCCGTCGACGGTAAATTATAAGGTTAATCATTATGCGCCTGATGAATAGTAAGCCGAGCCGCGCGATGCGGCTCACTTTAAACTTATTACCCTTTGTCATTTTACTGATTGTCTATACGCTTGCTTCAGATGCTCGCTTGCTTGAAAACCCGAGTGATAAATTATTACCCGCATGGTCAAGTTTTGCTGATGCAGTACAGCGTATGGCATTTGAACCGAGTAAACGTACCGGTGAGTATCTGCTATGGGTTGATAGTGTCGCCAGTTTGCAGCGTTTGCTACTGGGTGTTGGCATCAGCGCGTTAATCGGTTTAATAATCGGCGTGATAAATGGCATGTTACCCGTTATTCGTGCGACTTTTTCACCCTTAGTCACCGCCATCTCCTTAATACCGCCAATGGCAATATTACCGATCCTGTTTATTGTGTTTGGTTTGGGTGAGTTATCAAAGGTGATGCTCATCATTATTGGTATCTGTCCGATATTAATACGTGATTTGCAGCAGCGCACACAATCATTACCCGTTGAGCAACTGCTTAAAGCACAGACACTTGGCGCGAACAGCTGGCAGATAATGATCCGTGTTGTCCTTCCGCAAATACTGCCACCACTGATTAGTGCGGTACGTTTAACCCTCGGCAGTGCCTGGTTATTTTTAATTGCAGGTGAGGCAATCGCCGCAACGGAAGGGTTAGGTTACCGAATCTTTTTAATCCGCCGCTATTTGGCAATGGATGTCATTTTACCCTACGTGCTATGGATAGCGGTTTTAGCCTTTGTAATGGACGCAATATTACGTTTGCTATCAACACGCCTTTTCCCCTGGTATCACGGTAAAAGAGGGCAAGAGTAATGAATAATCCAATTATTGAAATCAAACAGGTATGGAAAGAGTATGGCGATCATGTGGTGGTTGAAAAGTTAAACCTGAATGTGCAAGCCGGTGAATTTGTCAGTATTGTCGGTGCATCAGGTTGCGGTAAAACCACGTTATTGAATATGCTCCTGGGAACGGAATCACCGAGTCGTGGGGCTTTGTTATTAGACGGTAAACCTATGCCCACCGAGCCAAGTGAGTCACGCGGTATTGTGTTTCAAAAATATTCTGTTTTCCCGCATCTTAATGCACTTGAGAACGTCATGCTTGGCGCTGAATTTGGCGCTTCTCCGTTGTTAGCCAGAGTGTTTGGCAA
>JBATHQ010000184.1:0-7750 GCA_049667005.1 Psychromonas sp. | reverse complement strand
TTACCAACTTATCCAAACAAAATCAAAAGATGCAGACTAAAAAAAGGGCTCACAGAGTTCTGCCCGCTCATAAACCTGAACTGCCGTAACTTACTTCGGGCTAGCTAAACCAGTTCAAATTTTTTCCTGAAAAACTAAGTACGAGTACTTAGTTTTTCAGAATAAATGCCCGATAGTCTTTCATTGAGTGCTTCGCGAAGCAATGCGGCTACATTATCCCCTTCCATTTTTCTAGCAAGCAGGTATCGCTTTAGCAATAAAATCAAGGAAGATTTTGTAGGCTTGGCATGCACAGGGATGTGCATTCCAAGCTGGTGCTTTAAAAAGTGATGGCTGATTGATAGATCCAAAAAATGGCCAGGGGTGACGCTTTTTGCCTACTTTTTTTCGGCATTTAGAAAAAGTAGGGTCGCCGTCAGGGCGAAACTACCAACGAAGGAAGTTAATCCAAACGCTTAAATCGGAAGCTTGCGAAAAACTGAGTACCCCCACAAAATTTTCTGATGCTAAAAAGTTTCTTTATTGACTTAGCAGCTCGAAAATGCCGGAAAAATTATGTACCAGTACTTATCACTGCCTATGACGCAATTGTTATAATCCCATCGCATACTTCATCACTTTATTCTTAAGCGGACCGCTTTTCTGGGCTAATCCCAACACACTTTTACGCATTAAACGCACGACTCCAAGTTCACTTTTACTGACTTTATAAAACAGATCCATTGCTGACTGCATTACTAAGTTAGCTGGTTTACGCTGCCACTGATAACGTTTCAACAGAGTCTGCATCGGTAAATCAGAACTGTGCTGTAATAGATCAACCAGACATTCAACATCTTTAAAACCAAGATTGACTCCCTGCCCCGCCAGAGGATTAATACAATGTGCCGCATCGCCGACTAATACACATCGCCCTTGAAAATAATCCTGCGCATGTAAACGGGTCAGCGGAAAAGCGCCTTTATCCAGCACTTCAAAATCAAAGTCCAAATGCGCGAACTGATCGACTATGGCTTGTTTCAATTGTGTTGCTGACAGTGATTTTAAATGCGCAATTTTCTGCGGACTGTGATACCAGACTAAACAGGCATTATTTTCTGCCAGCGGTAAAAAAGCACAAGGGCCGGTTTCACGAAACTCCTGCCAGGTAATATTTTGCTGAGGACAATCGGTTTTTATGGTGATCAGCATACACTGCTGGCGATAATCCCAGGTCGTCACGCCGATATTTAATAAACCACGGACGGTTGAGTTAGCGCCATCGCAGGCGATCAATAACTGCCCTTCTATCTGCTGTTGATTATCCAGAGTAACGGACACGCTTTTATCGCCATTAACAATATCCTGAACGACCCTGTTTTCATAAAAAGTAACATTCTTCAGCGCTTTTAATGCCTGCCATAATACCGCCTGTACCCAGCGGTTTTCTGCAATATAACCAAGTGCATCAATACCGATTTCCAGACTGTCAAATTTTAATTTTTGACTGCCTTTTTCCCAGGTCTGCAACCCCTGATAGGCGCATAAACGATTCTCAGGAAGATCTGACCATACACCCGCTAACTCAAGCAAATGTTTACTCTGTGCGCTAAAGGCTGAAACTCTTAAATCAAAGGGCCCGCTTGCAAGTGGTTTATGAAAAGGATTTTTCTCCACCAGATGGATGATATCTCCCTGCCTGGCCAACAATAATGCGGTTAACGCGCCGACCATACCGCCACCGACGACAATCACTTCTCTGTTTTGCATTATTATCTCCTTATTGTTATCTGTTAAGCGCAACATTTTCTGTATTTAAACATCTTATTAGCTAATATTCTTTAATATCATAAAGTTAAATTTTTGTAATAGACAAAGTTCATGGTTTTGTCGTTTTGGCAGAACAATCTGTTATTAACCACAGTAATACCGTGGGTTTACCTCTTTATAACAGTTCAAAAAAGGAAGTAAACAAACAGTAGCATGATCGACCTGAAGTGCGTAAAATACGACCTCTTTTTAGAACCAATCTATGAGCAAAGATATTATGAGCATGAAATTACACGTCAAAACTTGGGGTTGTCAGATGAATGAATACGATTCATCGAAAATGGCCGACCTGTTAAATTCAACAAACGGTTATGTCTCCGTTGACAATGCAGAAGATGCGGACGTTATTCTCTTAAATACTTGCTCTATTCGAGAAAAAGCGCAGGAAAAAGTATTCCATCAGTTAGGCCGTTGGAAAACGTTGAAAGATAGCAACCCAAATTTAATCATTGGCGTTGGTGGCTGTGTTGCTTCACAGGAAGGAGCTGCGATTCGTCGTCGTGCACCTTTTGTTGATATTGTTTTTGGCCCGCAAACCCTACACCGTTTACCGGCAATGATCAAAGAGGTCCGTGAGAACAAAGGCTCTGTCGTTGATGTCAGCTTCCCTGAAATTGAAAAATTCGACTGTCTACCAGAACCAAAAGCGGAAGGCGCAACCGCGTTTGTCTCGATTATGGAAGGCTGTTCAAAATATTGTACTTTCTGCGTGGTACCTTATACACGTGGTGAAGAGGTCAGTCGCCCGCTTGATGATATATTATTAGAAGTTGCCCAATTGGCCGAACAAGGTGTACGCGAAATCAACTTGTTAGGACAAAATGTAAATTCATATGTAGGTGCAACTCATGATGGTGATACCTGTAGCTTTGCTGAATTATTACGCTATGTCGCTTCGATTGACGGTATTGATCGTCTGCGCTATACCACTAGTAACCCGATTGATTTTAGCGATGAAATTATTGCAGTCTATAAAGATACGCCTGAACTGGTCGATTTCCTGCATCTGCCGGTACAATCAGGTTCAGACCGTATACTCGCGGCAATGAAACGCGGTAATACGGTTGCCGAGTACAAAGATAAAATCGCCCGTTTATTAAAAGTGCGCCCTACATTAACCGTAAGTTCTGATTTTATTGTTGGTTTCCCAAATGAAAGCGATGAAGATTTTGAACAAACGATGGATCTTATCAAGGATATCAATTTTGATACCAGCTACAGCTTTATCTATAGCCCGCGCCCGGGTACACCTGCAGCCGATATGCCAGATGACGTTAGCGCTGAAACTAAAAAACAACGTCTGGCTATTTTGCAGGACAGAATACACCAGCAGTCACAAAGCATTGGCAGGAAAATGGTCGGCAGCGTGCAGCGTATTTTAGTTGAAGGACCATCACGTAAAAATATTATGGAATTATGCGGTCGTACCGAAAATAACCGTATCGTTAACTTTGAAGGTGATCACCGTTCAATCGGTGGATTTGTTGATGTGGAGATCACAGAAGTCCACACCAATTCAATCCGCGGAAAATTCATTAGATCGGAAGCAGAGATGAACTTACGTGAATCCATTCGTCCTAGCGATATTGTTAACAAACGCGCAAATAGATCCGCTGTCGAAACATATATTCCCGCGTAATTTACTTAAGCAACAAAACTAACACTATTAAAAGGTTGGTTTTGTTGCTATAAATATCGCCTACGTTGCTAATTTTAACTGTTCCTAAGGGACAGTTTTATCTCTCCTGAAACAATATTTATTGACGTATTCAGGTTGATCAGCTTAAACATTCTTTAATTTAAGGTTTAATTTAAGGTTTAATTATTTTGACTACAAAACTGACTACCGTTTATCTTGATTTAATTCCCGCAGACAGTAAACGTTTAGCAATATTGTGTGGCGCGTTTGACGACAATATTAAACAGATAGAACGTCGCTTAGGGCTGGAAATAATTTATAAAAATGAGCAGTTTCAAATTATTGGCGAGCATCGTTATGCGCAAGCCTGTGCCGATCTTTTAAAAGAGTTATACATAGAAACCCAACCTGTTAAAGGTAAAATACCCGCTTTATCTGCGGATGATGTCCACCTTGCACTGCAAAACCTTATCTCTAACCATCGTTTATTAGAGGTCAAATCAGAAGAGCAAGTATCCTATCAAAGCCTGACTATCAAAACCAAACGCGGCATCATTAAACCACGTGGTGAAAATCAGACCAAATATGTCAGTAATATTTTAAAGAGCGATATTAGTTTTGGCGTTGGCCCGGCCGGAACCGGTAAAACCTATCTGGCCGTTGCTTGTGCTATTGAAGCTTTAGAGCGCCAGGAAGTTCGCCGTATTCTTTTGACTCGTCCCGCTGTTGAAGCAGGCGAAAAATTAGGCTTTTTACCTGGTGACTTATCACAAAAAGTCGATCCTTACCTGCGCCCCCTGTATGATGCCCTTTTTGAAATGCTCGGCTTTGAAAAAGTCGAAAAACTGATTGAAAAAAATGTTATTGAAATAGCCCCGCTTGCTTATATGCGTGGCCGAACCTTAAATGATGCCTTTGTTATTTTGGATGAAAGCCAAAACACCACGGTCGAGCAGATGAAAATGTTTTTAACCCGGATCGGTTTTAACTCGACAGCGGTGATCACCGGTGATATCACGCAAATAGACTTACCACGTCATCAAAAATCGGGTTTGCGTCATGCCATTGAAGTCCTTGCAGATGTTGAAGAGGTCAGCTTTAATTTCTTCTTAGCAGAGGATATTGTCCGTCATCCGGTGGTCGCACGCATTGTCAAAGCCTATGAAGCATTTGAGCGTAAAGCCGAAATAGAAGCCGCTAAAGTGGAAATTAAATAATGCAGTTATACGTTGATTTACAAGTTGTCTGCACTGACGACAATAACCTACCCGACCAGAGTTCATTTGAAAAGTGGGTTGAAACGGCGGTTATAGCCGGTTCGGATAAGATTCAGGAAGAAGCTGAATTAACGGTGCGTATTGTTGACCCGAATGAGAGTATGCAACTCAATCACCAGTATCGCCATATCAATAAACCGACCAATGTCCTCTCTTTTCCCTTTGAAAATCCCCCCGGGATCACATTACCATTACTTGGCGATCTGATAATCTGTAAAAAAGTGGTAGAAGATGAGGCTACAGTGCAGGGCAAAACGTTAACTGCCCATTGGGCGCATATGGTTATTCATGGTACCTTGCATCTTTTAGGTTATGATCATATTGAGTCTCAACAAGCACTTGAAATGGAAAATTTAGAAACACAACTGTTAGCCGAGCTCGGTTTTGCAGACCCTTACTTAAGTGAAAGAGAGTAAATAAAATTAATGGCTGAAGACAAAGCACAAACAGCACATGATACTCCCAAAGTCGGATTATTTGATAAAATTGGTAACCTTTTTCAGGGTGAGCCGCAATCTCAAGAAGAGTTACTTGAAGTAATTCAAGGCGCAAAAGAGCGTCAGGTCATTGACCAGAAAACCAAGGAGATGATTAAAGGCGTGCTGGATGTATCCAACCTGCGCGTCCGCGATATCATGATCCCGCGCTCGCAAATGACGACTTTAGGACTGCATCAAAAGGTTGAAGAATTTCTGCCCGAAATGATCGAATCAGCACATTCACGCTACCCGGTGATCACCGAAGACAAAGATCATATTGTTGGTATTTTACTCGCCAAGGATCTGATTAAATATGGTTTCAGCAGCAATCCAAATGACTTTAAAATTGAAGATATTCTCAGAGAAGCCGTTGTCGTTCCTGAAAGCAAACGCTTAGATACGCTCTTAAAAGACTTTCGCAGTCAACGTTACCACATGGCGATTGTTGTCGATGAATACGGTGGTGTTTCAGGTCTGGTCACCATCGAAGATATTTTAGAAGTGATCGTCGGTGAAATTGAAGACGAATTCGATGATGAAGAGGAGCTGGAGATCCGTAAAATTGGTAAAAGAACCTATGTAGTTAATGCGCTGACACCGATTGATAAATTTAACGCATTTTTTGCCACCACTTTAAATATTGAAGGACAAGATACCGTTGCTGGTTTTATTATTCATGAACTCGGGCACCTGCCCCGTCGTGGCGAAACCATCACTATTGAAGATTATCAATTCAAAGTAACCATTGCCGATAGCCGCCGCCTAATACAACTGCAAGTACTTATTCCAAAAGAATTAAACCATACTGAGTGATCATATTTTGATTGAAAAATTAAATGGTGTTACTAAACATCTTTACGGGCAACTTTTTGTTGCCCTTCTATTGGGCGCTGTTCAGGTTTTTGCTTTTGCCCCCTTCGGACAATGGTGGGTTATCTATCCCTCCTTCGTCGCTTTCTTTTTATTACTGCAGCAGGTGCAAATAACCACGCGCCGCACTTATTTAATTAGTTTTACTTTCAGTATCGCGATGCTGATCGCGACCATCCATTGGGTATATGTGAGCATGGATCTTTTTGGCGGCATGCCGAAGATCGTCAGCGCCCTGTTGATTATTTTATTATGTGCTTATCTCGCCATCTACCCAAGTCTGGCATTATGGACAAGCACCCGTTTTTCAGGACTGTCTGATGGCCAGCGCTACCTTCTGTTAATGCCGGTATTATGGCTAATCTCTGATTGGCTAAGAGGTTATGTTTTAACGGGTTTCCCCTGGGGATATTTGGGTTACAGCCATGCAGATACACCTTTAGCAGGTTTTGCACCCGTATTAGGTGTTCAGGGAATTACCCTGGCAATCATGGTTATTTGCGGCGCACTTACTTTGCTTATGCGTAGACAGCAACGGGTGTTAAGCGGCTCTTTAATCATCGCGTTGCTGGTAAGTGGCTACAATTTACAAAAACAACATTACACCCAGCCACAACCTGAAATAAGTGTATCTCTGGTACAAGGCAATATTGATCAGCATCTGAAATGGGACGCAGATGAGTTATACAACTCGCTGTTAGCCTATATAGAGCTCAGTAAAATGGGAGAGAATACGCAAAGTGAACTGATTATCTGGCCGGAATCTGCCATTGCAGCGCTAGAACTTAATGTACAGGATTTTTTACAGCCTATCTCTGCAAAAATAGCATCAAGAAACAAAACCTTAATTACAGGTATTATCGGCTATGAGAAAGAGACGGATGCGTATTATAACTCCATCATTACTCTGGGAAAGCTACCTGAACAGGAGGGTTATTCGCTACAAAGCGGCAACCGCTATCAAAAACACCATCTATTGCCGATTGGTGAGTTTGTCCCTTTTGAAGATCTATTACGCCCGCTTGCACCCTATTTCAATCTACCGATGTCTAGTTTCCAGCGCGGTGATGAAATTCAACGTAACTTACAAACGGAGCAAACAACCTTAGCGGCAGCAATCTGTTTTGAAATCGCTTTTCCTGAACTACTGCGTAAAAATATGAGTGCAGAAACAGGTGTGTTGTTAACCTTAAGTAATGATGCCTGGTTTGGTGATTCAATTGGGCCGGATCAACATTTAGAAATAGCCAGAATGCGGGCTCTTGAGTTTGAACGCCCGCTGTTACGTGCGACCAATAATGGTATCACGGCTATTTTCGATGCTTCTGGCAATGAATTAGGACGTTTACCCAGGGACGTTGCCGCCGTGTTAAGTAAAAACATACAGCCCGCTTTTGGCAAAACACCTTATCAAATAGTTGGTAGCTACCCGCTTTACTTATACTCTTTACTGATACTGTTTGGATTGTTTTTATATTCCCGCTATATCAAAAAGTAGCAAAAATACAGGTAACTAATTTGCACGAGTCATATCATTGACTCGTGCAAATTAATTACCTTTTATCAATATGTTCAGTGTCTGCTGCATTGCCATTTATCCCACCTTTAACACTGCATAAATTTTTCATTCGACCTTCTAACCTCTCTGCTAACATTATCTGCAGGGCTTATTAAGC
>JBATHQ010000183.1:0-3530 GCA_049667005.1 Psychromonas sp. | reverse complement strand
AAATGGCGTAACATTATGTTATTAAACTGAGCTTGGGATAAGGGCTCTGCACTGCAATTACGTCATCATCGAGGTGTTTTAATCGAAGATCTCGATGAGATAAGGCTAATTTTAGCTAAATATCTATTTCATTCGCTGAGATTCCCGCCAAAACAACGCGGGAATGACGGAATGCACTGTTCACAACTTATCCACAGCTCCGGTTTATTAGTCAGTTAAGAAAAAAATGCGTATTCAAATTAACTAGAGCGCCATATATCTGCTATTACATGGAATGAAAGCCAATCATATTACCTTCTGTGTCCTGCGCCAGGCTGATGAATCCGTGTTCGCCAATAGACATTTTTGGTTTCACAACCTTGCCGCCGTTTTTAATCACTCGGGAAGCCTCCACAGCACAGTCCTCACAAGCAAAATAGACCAGTGTGCCACCCACACCAGAAGGAAAATCTTCCATTTTAACGAGCATTCCACATGCCCCGTAGGTGGTCATTGAGTGGTCGTTATCCGCAGGAAAGCTCCACATCTCCATGTCCATCTCCTCTGTCGGAGCGCTCATTTTTTCCAGTTTGACTTCGAGCACAGCTTCATAGAATTTTTTGGCACGCTCCATATCCTGTACATAGATTTCAAACCATACGACTGAATTACTTTTCATCATATTTTACCTCTACTGGTTGGCGATGGTCATCGCCTAAGATTTCATCAACCACTAATCTTATTGATACACATTCGCAATAAGATTATTTAATAAAATATAGATCAGATCAGTCATAAAAAAAAGTGAGTAACGCACTACATTTATCATGGCGTGGTGTGCGCCTTTGCGGAATGTGCATCTGGAGGTAGTTGTTTTATATCCATGTTACTTGAAGATGCAAATTTGCATCTTCAAGTACATAGAAGTAATAGACGTAATCATTCTGATTTAGATTTTAATAGATCCCGTATTTCCGTTAACAAAACCTCTTCTGCTGAAGGGGCTGGCGGTGCCTTAGGCACTTCCTCCTCTTTCTTCTTCATACTATTAATTCCTTTAATAACCATAAAAATTGCAAAGGCAATAATGGTAAAATCAATAACAGTTTGAATAAATGCTCCGTAACTAATCACCACAGCGGGTGTTTCGCCTACCGCTTCTTGAACAACAAACGCCAAATCAGAAAAATCTACGCCACCTAATAGCACGCCAATCGGAGGCATGATAACCCCCGCGACTAATGCTGAGACAATTTTTCCAAATGCCGCACCAATGATGATGCCGACTGCCATGTCGACAACATTTCCCTTTACCGCAAAATCTTTGAACTCCTTCATCATGCCCATAGTATTGTTCCTCTTTACATTACATTTTTAGATTAAGAACGTTGTGTTCTCACTTTCCTTACTTTTTAGCTGATAATAAGATCGTATAAGCGTAACTGTAATACCCATTTTTAATAATCTTATTTGATAAAACATAGACCAACTCAATGATTAATAACAGGGTAACTGCTACCACTATTATGAATACTTGCCACGCGCATATCACTCAACTGCAAAACTGCGTTTTGGTTTGAGTTCATTTACAAAGACGTCCAGGAAAGATAATAGTTAGACAGCTCAAATTTTTCTCTGTTGCGCATATTTTATTGTAATTAAGCAAACTAATATGAACAAAAAACCATATAATCAATTACTTTCCACACTATTAGATTATATTAAGGAAGCCACTAGATGATCACATTAACTGCTTTGCAAAGTCGCGTTATTGGCGTGATGCTTGAAAAAGAGATCACCACACCTGAACAATATCCTTTGTCGTTAAATGCTTTGACTAACGGCTGTAATCAAAAAAGTAACCGGGAACCGGTGTTGTCGCTTTCAGAAGCTGAAGTGCAAAATGTTGTTGATGAATTAATCGATATCAAACAGCTGATGGTCGACTCTGGCGCATCGGGACGCGTTAATAAATATAAACACCGATTCTGTAATACCTCATTTGGCGATTTACAATTCACAGAACAGCAAAAAGCCATTATTTGTGTGTTGTTTCTGCGTGGTCCGCAAACACCCGGTGAGCTTCGTACCCGCACAAATCGTTTAGCTGACTTTGCTAATGTTAATGAGGTTGAAGCCGTACTTGAGCAGTTGCAAAACTTAAAAAATGTACCGTTAGTGAAGAAATTAGCAAGAGAGCCCGGCAAAAGGGAGTCCCGCTACATACATCTATTTTCTGATGCTTCTGAATTAGAATTTGCAACTGCAGAAGATGACGCCGATTCTGCACCGGGACTTTCTACAGATCAGAGTGAACTTGAAAATCGGGTGGAATTGTTAGAATTAGAGGTTAATGAGTTAAGGGCAGAGTTAGCGCGTTTGTCGGCTCTAATCGAATAGGGTGAAGCTTCTGCCCACCCTTTTCCCCTGATCTCCGATAGTATTAACCCGCATTGCAAATGAGAGGAACTGTTTATGCACCTTTGTCCCTTGTGTTCATCTAATCAAACAGCGTTCTATTTTAAAGACAAGAGCCGCAGCTATTTTCAGTGTTCTTGCTGCAAGCTGGTATTTGTACTTCCGGAGCAAAGGCTGGATACGGCAAGTGAGAAGGCCCACTATGATCATCATCAGAATTGCCCGGATGATAGCGGTTATCGGCAGTTTTTATCGCGCTTAGCCACGCCGCTTATTGACAGACTGGCTGCAAACTCAAACGGATTGGATTTTGGTTGTGGGCCAGGACCCGCACTGGCACAGTTGCTGCGCGAGGCTGGACACAAGGTTGCGTTATACGATATCTACTATCACCCGGATCCACAAGTGCTGGAGAATCGCTATGATTTTGTCACTGCGACCGAGGTAATAGAACACCTCTTTGATCCCCAGAAAATATGGTCGCAATGGTTAAATTTAGTTAAGCCGGGTGGTTGGATAGGGATCATGACTAAACTGGTTATTGACCTTGAAGCATTTGCCGACTGGCACTATAAATATGACCCAACGCATGTGATCTTTTTTAGCAAAGAGACCTTCCGCTATCTGGCAGAGCGCGACAACCTTGCACTGGAGTTTATTGGCAATGATGTGATCATACTGAGGAAACCTCAATAATCAGTACGCTCAAGGCATTTTAACAATAACTAATCGGGATAAGCAGTGAACAGTGCATTCCGTCATTCCCGCGTTGTTTTGCCGGGAAGCGCGTTAGACGACAGTCTAGTATCATGAGCGGAGGAGCGAATTAGAGCACAGTCTAGTATCATGAGCGGAGGAGCTCTGCGACTCCTTTCCTGCGACTCTTTTTCCAGGCGGCATTGTTGGTAAAATGGTGCGCGGAGCACACCCTACGTTGTGCATTTCATGCACAGCAAACAGCTATGTTCCGCGCGTTGTATTGGTGGGAATCTCAAACGACAACTCAATCTTTTGGGGCGTGGACTTTAGTCCGCTTCTTTTGATTTCCATTTTTTATACAAATAAAAAGAGGATGCGCAAAGCGCATATGCGGACTGAAAAAAGGACTCGCAGAGCTCGCCCGCTCATAAACC
>JBATHQ010000182.1:0-1788 GCA_049667005.1 Psychromonas sp. | reverse complement strand
CTCAATGAATAGCAAGTGCGGAATATTATGCCCATACTGCGATCGGCATAACCTTGTATATTTATTAATTAACATCATCGTCTAATAAACGAAAATGACTTAAAAACTCGTTATAATTACCCGCTAAAACCCGCCGAATCTGAAACGGCCCCTTGCTTAGAACATGTTTCATATACCTTCTTGCCGCGGCAATCTCCTGATCACAATACAGGTCAACATACACCCAGCTACTATCCGGATCATGAGCCACCAGCAGACGATAATGCTCAGTTTGATTGACAAATTCGGGTAAGGTGGTGACATCCACCTGGACAACATCCTGACAGTTCAAAGTAGTTGATTTTGCATGCAGTGCATGATCCGCTAATGGACTGTTTAAGCTATCTATTGCCAACTCTTTTTGCCGTAATTGATTCAGTACATCGGTCATTGCCTGTGGGGATATTTCTGAGCTGAAAACCTCATTAGAACTATTTTCTTCAATCTCAACGATCACATGCTGTTCATTACTATGGGCATGTTCAATCGGCTCCATATCCGCTAAACGTGATACACCGTGACGTTTTAAGCAACGTTGCAGTCCTGCTCGCGATGTATTTTCATTAATAAACTCTTTGCAAACTGCTAATAGTTGATCCAGTGAAAGCATTAAACGGATACGCAGTTGCACAACGACGTATTCCTGAGCGACGCTTAGGGTGGTATTTAATTGTTTGGGGGTATGAGGAAGATCGGCAACACTTTTACGTTTTCGCCATTTCCGTACGGTAGATTCAGAAATATTCAGAATTCGGGATAATTTTGCCGTTGGCAAATCTGATTCGAATATAAAAGCACGCATCTCTGCCGTGGTCGTTGCATTCTTATGCTGTTTAGACATTAAAAGTGTTGTTCATCAGATAATTAATTCATTGAGTCGTTTATAGTGGGTAAATATACACAGGTATCAATCCCTGTACAATCACCCGATACTAAATAATTAGTATCGGGCAGAAATGCGTTCATAACTTGTTCAAAAGAAAAGTATCAGTTGCAGAAAGAGGAAAAAATAAACTGGTATAAAAATAGAAAAAAGGCGCTAATGCGCCTTCAGTGGTAAAAAATCAGCTATTCAGGCTTTTTTAGCGCAAATCCGCAACAATCTTGCTGATAGCATCAAGGCAGGAAGCGCCTAGTTTACTGCTTCTTTCCGGAGACCAACCCTGTGTCGGATTAGGTGTTTCAATTGTATCTTTAAAAGGCATCTCCAGAGTCAGGGCAAGACAGTTAAAGGTTTCAGCAATATAATTCGTACAGACGGTCATATTTGCCTGTCCGGGTTTACTCACCGGGTAACCCTTTTCCATTTGAAAATCAGGATTCACCTGCATCAGGGTGGTGGCAAAAGAATCCTGTAAATTGGCTAACTTATCATTCCAACTTGGAATACCCTGCGCTCCGGCAATGAAATTGTAAGGTAAAGCCTCATCGCCATGCACATCCAGACAAAAATCGACGCCAATTTCATGCATTTTTTGACGTACTAAATACACTTCCGGACTCTTTTCCAGCGTCGGCGTTAGCCATTCCCGATTAAGGTTAACTCCAGCAGCATTGGTTCTTAAATGACCGCGACGGCTACCATCAGGGTTCATATTCGGCACCACATAAAAAACGGCCTGTTCTAATAAAGCCCTTGCTATTGAATCATTTTCATCCAATAAACGTTGAACTAAGCCTTCCATCCACCAGGATGCCATGGTCTCACCAGGATGCTGCCGCGCATTGATCCATATTTTCTTTTTATCA
>JBATHQ010000181.1:0-6354 GCA_049667005.1 Psychromonas sp. | reverse complement strand
GGGATTTAACTCTATCTCCAATCCTCTTTTACCGGCACTGACATAGATACTTGGAAAATCCAATGCACTGCTGTTCACCAGTGTCTTTAAGCGTTTTTTCTGCCCTAAAGGGCTAACGCCGCCGAGCACATACCCGGTAGAGCGTAATACAGCCTCTTTTTCGGCCATTTGCGCTTTTTTAACAGAGCAAGACTTCGCCACCTGTTTCATATTGAGTTTTTCGGTGACCGGCAGAATAGATACCACCAAACTGTTATTATCGAGGTTTACAACCAGCGTTTTAAAAACCCGCTGCGCCTCAATTTGCATCTTTTCGGCAGCTTCCAGGCCATAGGAATCACAGTTCTTATCATGCTGATATTGATGAACTTTAAATTTTATTTTGTGTTTATTAAGCAGATCAATGGCTGGCGTCATGTTGTTCCTTAATTTTTTCTATCACTTTCTCTGCGAGCGTACGCGAAGGTGCTTGCAGACGATCCACTAAACGACTAAAACGTTTGGTTTTATGGCGTATCGCGCTGGACATTAAGGCCAGATCAGCAAACAGGGTGAGTTGTTTTTTTGCCCGTGTAACTGCGGTATAAATCAGCTCCCGGGTGACCACCGCAACACTGTTTTCAGGCAACGCTAATACGGTATGGGTAAATTCAGAACCTTGGCTCTTATGTACCGTCATAGCAAAAACCGTTTCATGATTGGGTAAGCGGCTTGGCTGAAAATCAGCAATAGAAGCATCCGGCATCTGGAAATAAACCCGCAACTGCCCGGACTGATCCATTAAACACAAACCGATATCACCATTAAATAAGCCTAAGTGATAATTGTTCTGGGTGATCATCACCGGACGCCCGACATACCACTGCGTATAAGGGCTTTGCGGATCCTGATAAGCTTGGTTTAATGTTGCTGTTTTTAATAAACCGGCTTTTTGCAAGACGCCTTCGCATAACGTATTTAAAGTGTTTACGCCCCAATCCCCATCGCGGGTCGCAGACAAGATTTTAAATTGATTAAACTGCTTTAATAGCTGCCTGGCGAGATCGCGGTTATTTTCATTGATCACGGCTAGATTTTGCAGATAAGGGCGGTATCCCTCAAGCACCAACGCCGATAACTCTGTCCTGCCCGCGCTATTATTTGAATAAAACTGCAGATCCTCATAACGCTGGCATAACCCCAACAGTTGTTTGCTGTTTGAACGACCACTATTAATTGCCTTGGCTAAATAACCGATGCCTGAGTATTGATCAAAACGATAACTTTTACGTAATAAACATAAATTATCAGCGATGGTTGATACATTATCCGGTGCTTGTATTAACGAAGTAAAACCCGTTAAATCCGCCAACAGCCGCGCCTTATCCGTACTGTATCCCGACTCAATAAAATGGCAAATATCGCCTAACACGGCTCCCGCTTCAACGGATGCAAGCTGGTCTTTATCGCCTAACAAGATTAAACGCGCATGCTCCGGCAAGGCCATTAATAATTTTGCCATCAGCGACAGATCCACCATCGAGGCCTCGTCCACCAGCAACAGATCCACATTGAGTTTTTTATGCTCATTAAAACGAAAGTGGTTACTATTACTTTTGACCCCTAACAAACGATGAATAGTACTCGCCACATTGGGAATTTTATCTTTGACGCCCGCTTCAATGTCCAACTCCGTTAACGCAAGGGTAATGGATTCCGTTAAACGCGCAGCCGCTTTGCCCGTCGGCGCGACCATTTTGATGATTAACTCAGGTTGAAATTTCACTAACAGCGCCAGCAGTTTGGTAACGGTGGTGGTTTTTCCTGTACCGGGGCCTCCGGAAATAACACAGCGCGCACTGGTAAAAGCCAAAGCAGCACTGACCTTTTGCCAATTACAGCGTTTATGCTCAGGAATCAAACGCTCCAACGGTTGTAGATCCCGGCTATTTTCGGCGCTTAGAAACAGCGCTTCGATTGCCTGCCAATCAACGTCTTCAGTGGGGATATAATCAAGAAATTTCTCACATAACAGCGGCAATGACTGATTTTTATCCGCACACCACGCTTGCCATATATAATCATAATTAACCGCGAATAAAGTATCTAATTCCGCTTTAACATTGGCGTCTAAAAACACCTCGGGTTGATCCAATAATTTGTCAGCAATAAGCTGTTCAAAAAGCGCATAACGCGCAAGGTACAAGGCGTTAAACTGCAAACACAGCGGCGCATCGTCCCCCACACAGATCGAGTTACTTAACAGGGCATGGGTATCTGAACTATTTTGCAGTAAACATTCAATATCATGCTCGCGGCAAAAATCCTGCAGGTTTATCTCACTGTGCTGACACTTTTCGTTTAATCGTCCGGCAATCTCTTCAACGGGTAAACAGATATGCCCAAGACCGAGGTATTCACTGCAAAATGCAGCACTTAACTGGGTTAACTTATCCGCGCCCAAATCCGCCATAAAAGATGCAAAATGGTAATCAATTGCACGTAACAGGCCAACCTCTTTCCATTGTTTAAGTTGTCTTAACATATTGACTCCAGCGCTGATTTGGCGGGGTTACTGTGCCCTGAAAAAAGTTTATCAAGCCCGTCGATTAAACTAAAGCTGGGTTTATTAAAATACACACCCGATGTTTGTTGCCCCTGCATGCCGCGCAAGAAAAGATACAAAACACCACCAATGTGGGTTTCATAATCATAATCAGCTAAGCGGGATCTCAGTAAACGGTGCAGTGCCAGCGTATAGAGCTGATATTGAAAATCATAGCGATGCTCAATTAATGCCTGCTCCATATTACTTTGATTATAATCTTCTAAACTATCACCAAGATGGTTAGATTTATAATCAAGCACATAATATTTACCGTCTTTTTCAAAGGTTAAATCAATAAAGCCCTTTAAAAAACCGCGCACAGTTTGAAACTGTAACTGCCCTGCCCTTGCCGATAATGGATCATATTTTTGCAGCAGTTTATTGACCTCAGCTGCCCGCAGTGGCTGCATAGAGATAAAAAACTGCATTTCAACTTTTATCTGCTCAGCGCTTAAATCCGCCAGTTTTATATTTTCTCCTGCAACTAAATTCTGTCCCAAAATCTGCTCTATCCAATTTGCCAGCACCGGCGCCCACAATTCTGGCTCCTGATAATGGTGTGCGGTTAGTTGCTCAATTAAAAAGGTGTTTAATGAATCTTTGTGCGCAGTTGCAAAATCGATCTGTTCAAATAAGCCATGTAGGAACGTGCCGTGTTTCGCCCCCCGCGGAAAGCTAAAAGGCGTTTTTTCAGGTAGGGTCAATGCTGCAACGGGAGCGTCAAGCGGCTCATTTATCTGTGCCGCCACAGCGTTCGTGTTAAGCGTACTGTGAAAACGGGATAAAGAGGAGTAACTGCTGATCCACCAATTTCTTTCAATCTGTCGTGCCAGCGTTAACGGGGCGTGCAATAGTTGCTCAACGCAGTTTGCCAGATAAGGCGTTTCATCGAGAGCAGGTTGCGGACGAACACTAATGTTTGCACTGTTTTTTGCCATTTTTTGTAAATAACTGTCTAATTGTGCGGTATCACCGGCTAACAGATCTTTACCTGCCTGCAAACAGATATAACCCAGGGCACTTTTAGCAAGCGGGCTATTTTTTTCGCGGCCTTTGCGATAATTAGCGATGCCCAGATAACAACGGTAGACGCTGCGCGTCAAGCCGACATATAACAAGCGTAAATCCTCGGCTAACTGCTCTTTTTCAGTCAACATCAAATGACTGTTTGCATTGTGCATATCAAACATAAGCTCATGGTTTTTGTCCGGATCATGATACAAACAAACGCGCGGTTTTTGATATAAACCGCTAAAAGGCATAAACACAATATCGTATTCCAGGCCTTTTGATTTGTGTAGGGTACTTACCTGAAGCAGGTCTCGTTCACTTTCTAAACGTTGTTTCTGCTCACTCTCTTCACTATTGTTTTGCTTGATCTGCTCACTAAACCAGCGCAATAAAGCAAACTCACCATCGTGATCAACACTGTTTTTCTGCAATAACTCCGCAAGATGTAATACGTCGGTCAGTAAACGTTCACCCTGGGTATTTTTGAGTAAATGGGTTGTGATCCCCTGCTGATGAAATAACTTATGCAGCATCGCCAAAATGCCGACATTACGCCACAGCTTCTGATATTCAATGAATTGTCCAATTTTGTCCTCCCACAGGCGCGTATCCAATAATACCTGATGCACCTGGTAAGGTGTCTGGCAGAAAAGTTTACAGGCGATAGCCGCGCGTAATAACCGTTCATTTTCAGGCTGTAGGCAAGCCTGTAAAATACGCAATAAATCTTGCGCCTGTGATGTCGCATAAACACTCTCTTTAAGCGATAGATAGACACTGTTAATATTTTCATTAAATAAGGCTTTGCGGATCAACTGCGCCTCTTTGCCGGTACGCACTAAGATAGCAATATGATTTGCCCTAATTGGCGTTTTTACGCCGTTTTCATCTTCCAGATACGCTTTATCCTGCTGCGCCAACAGCAATATTTTTTTAATTTCATTAACACAAGCATGGGTTATCGTATCTTTAAAGTCCTGAGTATTTTCGCCGCCGACGGGATGAATAAACTGTAAGGCACTTTGTGTTAAATCCTCATTATTGTGCACCACTAATTTTTTGCGTTTAATGTTCGGTGCATTGACTGCAACAAAGGGAATATCATCGTTATAAATAAAAGGCGCCGGACAAAACCCAAAAAAGGTATTGCAGGCATCGATCATCTCCGGTGTGGAGCGGTAGTTATTATCCAAGCTGTAATGGGCATTAACATTCTGACGCGCTTTCATATAGGTGAAAATATCCGCCCCGCGAAAGCTATATATGGCTTGTTTGGGATCGCCTATCATAAATAGACCGAGACTTTTATCGGTCTTCGCAGGCAACGTAGGATCCTGCTCTGTACTGCCCTGATAAATAGTTTGAAAAATACGGTATTGTACCGGGTCGGTATCCTGGAACTCATCAATCAAAGCAACCGGATAGGTATTGCTGATATGCACCGCTAAACTATTATCCCTGGCGTTTTGCAGTGCGCCGTCTAAACGCGTCAACAGATCGTCAAACCCGAGCAGCATCTGCCTGTTTTTATTTGTCTGCAGATGTGCATGCACCCAGAATGCCGCTTTCTGTAAAATCGTATTTTCCAGGGACAGGTCCAGCGTTAACAGCTGATCAATTTCGTCAAAAACCGGATGTTTGGGAGCTTGCCCTGTAGGGGTTTTTTCAATTAAAGCCTGCTGCGAAAATTTAACCAGATTTTTAGGTAAACTTAAACTGTGACTCGATTTAAACGCCCATTGCGACACCTCTTCTAACCAGTTGGGCAGATGTTTCTTGCTGTAACTGCGTTTATTGACGTCGGAATAGTTAATAATATCGGCATAGTCGGGCAGATCATTAATCCAGTTTGTTTTCAGCGCTTCAATGGCCAATAAACCCTGTTCATATTTAGCTTGAAAATCAAAATCCTTTATCTCTGGTAAAAAATGTACATCACTTCGAGATAACAAAGGTCGTAAGTCTGTTTTAAGCTGCTCGGGACTTTCCCAATAACTAAAAATCAACTCTGTCAAAGGCGTGGAGAGATTATAGAAAAACGTCCGCCAGAAATCATTGCAGGCGAGTTGTAACAGCTGCGCATCATCTTCTAATAAACTTTGCTGAAATAAACTGCCCGATTCAAAGGCATTCTGCATCAGCATTCGCTGACAAAAACCGTGGATCGTGTAAATGGCCGCTTCATCCATCTGCAGTTCAGCAAAACGTAATAAACGAATCGCAAGTTGATGATCGACAATCTCTTCCATTAAACATTGATTAAAAGGATCATCACTGAACCCGTGCATAAAATCCAGACGCACGCTTTGAATACGCTCACGAATACGCGTGCGCAGCTCCGCCGTGGCAGCTTCAGTAAAAGTTACCACCAAAATTTGATCCACGGTCAATGCCCTTTGATGCGCATTATCGTCACCGTGACCCAATAACAGGCGAATAAACAAACTGGCAATGGTATAGGTTTTGCCGGTGCCCGCAGAGGCTTCAATTAAACGTTGTCCATAGAGTGGAAAAGTTAACGCATTAAGTGACTGAACCTCCACATCTGCTTTACTGTCGGTCATTTTTTTTAATTCATCCATTATTCAGCGCCCTCCAACTTCTCATAGACGATTGAGCTTATATTGCTTAAAATCGGCATAAATATGTTCAGTGCCAAGGGTTGAAACTCATTCCAATGATCCTCTAAGTTTTCATAACAGCGATTGATATAGGGATCCGCCCCTTCAGAATACCCGCGTTCACTGCAAAAACTC
>JBATHQ010000180.1:0-3497 GCA_049667005.1 Psychromonas sp. | reverse complement strand
TGGTTCGTTACTGCTCTGTTTTGCTTGTGCCAGAAAAGAGGCAAATAAAAAAACAAAAATGGTGAATTTTTTCATTTTTTACTCCTTAAAGGAAACCTTACAGAAAAAGAGACGCAAGGTCTCTTTTTTCAGTTGCTAAAAGTATCTGCCGATGGCCGTTATTATGCCAGTGCCTGCTCGAAATCGGCTATTAAGTCTGCAGTATTTTCAATACCAATTGAACAGCGGATCATGTTTTCACTTATCCCCATCTCCTGACGCGTTTGCAATCCCATTTCATGATAGATGGTAGGCGCAACCGGTAACGCAAGAGTACGGTTGTCCCCCAGGTGCGTTGCACTGATCACTACTTGTAGTTTATTTAGCAGCTCACAACAGTCCTCACCTTCAATAAGATCAAAACTTAATATAGCCCCGAAGTCTTTAAATAAACGTTTAGCGGTTTCATGTTGCGGGTGGTTTTTCAGTCCGGGGTAATACACCTTGCTGACCTTAGGATGCTGATCTAAAAATTCAGCTAAGGCGAAGGCATTGTGACACTGCCGCTGCATGCGCAGCTCCATTGTTTCACTGCCGACAGAAATAAGGTGTGCCGTCTGAGAACTTATGCAAGGGCCCATATCTCTTAGCCCTTTTTTCTTCAGTTGGCTCATCCCCCACATGTTACTGTCCCCGGTGCGATAGGCAGCAAAAATATTCGGGTAGGTTGACCAATCAAATAACCCGGTATCGGTTACCGAGCCACCCAGCGCATTTCCGTGACCTGCAACGTATTTAGAGAGTGAGGTAATAATCAGGCTAGCTTTCACTTTTACTGCATCAAACAGATAACTGGAGGTGATTGTATTATCAATCGCATAAACTAAGTTTTGCTCAGCACAAAAATCACCTATCTTATCTAAGGCACTAATTTGAGTTGCCGGGTTAGCGATCGTTTCAACAAAAACCATCCGTGTATTTGCTTGTCGTGCGGCTTTTACCTGTTCGATATCGGTGGCATCAACAAAAGTGACTTCAATACCATAGCCTTCGAGAGTGCCAATCAAACTATTCGTATTACCAAATAGAAAACGACTGCAAATAAGGTGATCACCGCTTTTTAACAAGGTTAAAAACACGGTAACTATTGCAGACATACCACATGAAAAAACCAGCGTGGCGATGCCGTTATCCATCTGTTTAATTTTATGTTGTAGTGCATCAATGGTTGGTGTCGAAGAACGGGCATAAGCATGCCCTGCCTGAGTGCCTTGAAAAACATCAATCAATCCCTGCACATCAGCAAAACCATAAGGAACAGAGTTGTGGATAGGAGCATGTATTGCACCATATTCTAAATTTAGCAAACGGTCCGAGTGCACTATTTTTGTTGTAAATCCTTGCTCTGACATCAAAATTCCTTGGTAATGATTAAATTTTAGTGTTGATATCATACAGAATTAAAACAGCAAGTAGAAACCGAATCTATAGAGTATTTTGTTCTTTCTTATTGATTTACGTTGAGTACAAAAAAACCGCTTAACAAGTTAAGCGGTTTTTTCGAAAAATGAGGTTTTTAATTTATTAACCAGAGCTTGGGATAAGCAGAGAACACGGCATTCCGTCATTCCCGCGTTGTTTTGGCGGGAATCTCAGCGAATGAAATAGATATTTAGCTAAAATTAGCAAGATCTTCGATTAAAACACTTCGAAGATGACGTAATTGAAGCGCAGAGCCCTTATCCCGAGTTAGTCTGTCTGTTAAGCGTCTTGATTAATTCGACTGGCGACGGCGCCCTGCTGAACTTTGTACTTGGCATCAACCCGTTTGTTATAAGGTCTCGCTGCGGGTGCTGATAATACTTCAAAATTGAGCGCACCAATGGTCATTTTCGGGCGTAACGCTAAAGGTAATTTACCACTGTTGTAAAACTCCAGCACAATTTTACCTGACCAGCCGGGATCGATTCGATGCGCGGTAACATGTACCATTAATCCTAAACGTGCCAATGAAGAGCGACCATCCAGCCAGCCAACAACATTATCCGGTAAGGTGACATTTTCATAGGTTACAGCGAGTGCCAGTTCGCCGGGATGCAGGAAAAATGCGTCAGTTTCTGCAATCAGAATAGGGTCACTCATCACCTTATCAAGTGCAGAAGATACCTCTTCTTTCGGACCGGAAAGGTCAATATAAGGCGTTGTATGTTCGCTAAATACTCTGAATTCATTGCCCAGGCGGATATCAACACTCACACCTGAAATTGAAGACTGTGGCGGTCTAGGCTCGATAACTATTTTCCCGGCGTCTAAATATTCTTCAATATGGGTATCACACAAACGCATTTAATTTACTCCTTTGCGACAAAGTCTTTTATAAAGTGAGCAATATTATACACACTCTGCAGAACACACAAAATTTTCTTACGGGCATAAAAAAAGGCAAGTCAATGACTCACCTTCTTTGTTCAAATAGAAAGAACTAATTAAAGTTCAATCGAAGCAATATTATAGAGCTACGATGTTTTCTGCTTGAGGGCCTTTTTGACCTTGAGTAACAGTGAACTGTACTTTTTGGCCTTCAGTTAAAGTTTTGAAACCTGTGCTTGAAATAGCGCTGAAGTGAGCGAAAACGTCAGGACCGTTTTCTTGCTCGATGAAACCAAAACCTTTAGACTCGTTGAACCATTTTACTGTACCAGTAGTTGTAGACATAATAGTATCCTATTTAATTAGAGTAATTTAACTTTACGATATTTTGTAAAGCAGTTGGCTAGAAGTGTTGCTATTACTTATGAATATAGGATCGGTACATAATACGGAACATCGAACATAAATATAAAAACTAACTTTCAAGCTGCACACAGTATATACGCCTTCAATTTGTAGTCAACTGCTTTTAACAAAAAAAACACTAAGATGATAAAACAATCAAAAAAAAAGCAACATAAAGCCATTAAGCAATCTAATGTAACTAACTGTTTTTTTGTTATATTATCTATATTTTTCAGAAGGATTACTAATGACAATTTGGATCGATGCCGATGCCTGCCCTGTGCCAGTCAGAGAGATGGTCTTACGCGCAAGTGAGCGAACCTCTACCCCGTTGGTTTTTGTTGCCAATTCACCTTTACCGATAGCGCGGCGTCCTTTAGTTAAAACAGTGCAAGTATCACAGGGGTTTGATGTTGCTGATAACTATATTAGCAAACACGCACAAACAAATGACTTAGTGATCACTCAAGATATTCCCTTAGCAGCTGAAATTGTCGAGAAAGGCATTACCGCACTGAACCCCAGAGGCGAGCTGTATACACAGGCAAACATTCGCCAACGCTTGGCAATGCGCAATTTGGCAGAAGAGCTGAGAAGTATTGGCCAGATCAGCGGCGGCCCGAATAAATTTGGCGATAAAGAAAAACAAAGCTTTGCCAATGCATTGGATAGTTGGTTGCGTAAATCCCAACAAAATAGCCAAAAGCAGTAATACCAATTCGGACAAGTGAATGGCCTAAAAT
>JBATHQ010000179.1:0-1563 GCA_049667005.1 Psychromonas sp. | reverse complement strand
CCGTTACCATTTTGTGCCAGCTCCTGCATCAACGCATCATTATAATTTCCGCGACCCAAACCTAAAATACTCAGCGAAACACCGGACTTTCTTTGCTGTTCAACCTTATTTTTTAAGGCTTGCTGATCAACCGTGCCGACATTAAAGTCGCCATCGGTCGCTAAAATAACACGGTTAATACCGCCTTTAATAAATGCCTGTTTAGCAAGGCGATAAGCCAGTTCAATACCAGCTCCACCGTTAGTAGACCCACCAGCGGATAAACGCGTTAATGCCTCATTAATTGCCGTATTGTTATCCCCTTTGGTGGGCTCAAGAACGGTGCCCGCTGCGCCTGCGTAAACCACAATAGCCACGCTGTCGTTTTCGGTCAGTTGTTTGCTTAACATTTTCAGCGCATTTTTTAATAAACCCAGTTTATCGGAACTGTTCATCGAGCCAGATACATCCACCAGAAACACCAGATTTGCAGCAGGTCTTGTTGAATCCTGCAGGTTGTCCCCCTGAATGCCAATATGCAGCAAGTGTTTTTGTGCATTAAAGGGGCTTGGGCCGACTTCCGTGTAAACTGAAAATGGTCCACTTTCCGGTTGCGCATAATCATAAGAAAAATAGTTGATCATCTCCTCCACTCGGACCGCATCAAAAGGAGGCAGGCTACCCTGATTAAGAATTCGACGCACATTAGAATAGGATGCCGTATCCACATCAATAGAAAAGGTCAATACAGGTTGCTCCGTCACCAGATGAACCGGATTGTCCGTATTATACGAATAGTTTTCACGATCGCTAAAGGGCATGGTTGATACGCTGATATTGTCGGCAATATGCTGGCGAGAAGAGGGCGCCTGAATCAAAACTTTAGCCGTTTCTCTTGCCGTATAATCACTTTCAGGTTTTGTTAAAGTTTTCTCCCTTATGACTTATAGTTGTTGTTCGTAGTGAAACAGTTACTCGTTATAAACGGAGGGAGTTTAAAAAGGGGTTAATTGATTAGAAATAAATGTTTGGGGTAAACGATGGGACTAAGTTTTAAACTCATTGATAATGCCGATAATTATCTGAACTTTAATTCTTCTACATAAGAACGACTTCCCAATAAACTAAAATCTAATTACTCCACGTTTACACAGCTCATAAATAATTTTAGCTTCCATAATAGCATCATCTAAGCCTCTGTGTTTTTCTATTATTTTCACGGTCGGAAATAAGATATCCCAAGCCTCTTGTGCTTTGGGCCATTTGTAACCATGGTAACCATCCAGTTTAAAATAGGCAGTACTTGATTTCATAGGGCATGCTAAATCCCTTCCTAAATCAAATCCGGCTGCTTTTAAAAATCCAGCATCAAAATCTCTATTCCAAGCTGTAATTCTGCCTTTATAAGGCGCTAAAATAGCTGATATTTCTGCTTTATAAGACTCTAGTGGCTTTGAATTTAAGATGTCTTCGATAGTAATAAACCCATTGGAAACAATCCATGATTTTTGAATAGCAGTAAAAGAAACGTTTGCAGGGCTAAAAAGCCGATTAAACAAGGTTGTTATTTCGCCTGTTTTTAGA
>JBATHQ010000178.1:0-6174 GCA_049667005.1 Psychromonas sp. | reverse complement strand
CCGGCCAAACCATAATGTTCGTAGATATCAAAGTAACCTTTGCGCTCAGGGAAAAGTTTTTTGACCCAGGCTATCTCATTTTTGTTTTCAGACAAATGAGTATGAAAATAAGTGTCAGGATACAAAGCTTTTAATTTACCGGCTAAACGAAGTTGTTCCCGACTAGAGGTTGGCGCAAAGCGCAGTGTGATAGCATATTGCAGGCGCCCGGTGTTATGCCACTTTTTAATCAGTCTTTCTGACTCCTGATAACCTGATTGAGGCGTATCTAAGAGATATTCAGGCGCATTGCGATCCATCATCACTTTGCCTGCGATTATGCGCATCTTTTTTTTGGCGGCTTCAGTAAATAAGGCATCAACAGATTGCGGATGTTTTGTAGCAAAAACCAGCGCACTGGTTGTGCCATTTTTGAGTAATTCATTAATGAAAAAACGGGAGATATACCGGGCATGCTTGTTGTCGGAAAACTGCTTTTCGGTTGGATAGGTATAAGTTTTCAACCACTGCAACAGTTGCTCACTGTATGATGCGATCATTTGTGTTTGCGGGTAATGTATATGCGTATCGATAAAACCCGGCAAAATGAGCTTTCCGCGTTTATCTTCAATAGGGTGGTACAGTGTCAGGTCGGCAGTGGTGAATGTTTTAAGTAACTTTATCTTTCCTTTATCAATAACCATCAAGCCATCGTCAATGTATTGATAAGCGGTAGAACTATCCTCTACTTTGCCGGGATCGTTCAGAAAGTGAAGAAAACTGGAGCGGATTATTTTCATGTTGCCCCTTGTGATAGCACTCGGGCGAAGCATTTAAAGAGCGGCATGAAAAACTTGATCCGGCTCCCATACCCCATGCCAGGAATGGGAGCCGGAGAGCAAGATCATTTATCGGTTTGCGAAGCACCTGCCGCCTGTTTTTTAGGCTCAGCTTCCTTGGTTTCTTTGCTACTCTCCTGCTGCGTACTTTCCTTATCGGTTTCTGTGTTAGTCTCTTTTTTCTGCGTTGCCTGGTCACTTTCTTGCGTGGTCTCTTTTTTTACAGTTTCCTCGCCAGTTTGTTCAGCATCATTTTTTAATACTGTCTCATCCGTGACATCTTCTTGTGCAGTTTCCGGAGTTGCTTCCTCTACAGTCTGAGTTTCTTGCGGTTTTATTTCAGAGGCTGTTTTCAATTGCGGGAAGGGCTGAGTTTCTATATCGCTATCGCTAAGTAGAGTCTGCGACTGTCCTGCCATATGTTTATACAGTGCCTGGTAACTACTCGCTACCTCACCCATCAGCTTGGCACTGTCGTTAAAGTGGTTGGTAACTTGTGCTTTGTACTGCTCCAGATCGGCTTTGGTACTTTCCAGATCTTTTTGTTTTGTACCCAGCGTAAGGCGACAAATGACAAAACCAATGATTCCGCCTACCAGAAAAATCAAAATTTCGTTTATTCCTACCATGTTGACTCCTAGAAAAATAGATAAGATTGCAATGCGATAACGCCATCGTTATAACAGCGTATAAGACCTAAGTCACTGGCGGGTATAGGTTCTGCCAGACAATAAGAAGAATAACTGCTATTTTCCACTATGCCAACCCAGTCGTAGGATATTCACCTGTCTACTCACATTATTTCATCAGAACAGGGGTGCATAGCAAACTGCCAGCTTTATCTAGGCTCATCTCGATGTTAACATCACCACACACCTATCGAGCAGAGAAGAAGATGAATTCAAAAGCACCATTGTCAGCACCTATCGCGATAAAGAAAAAGCACCTGCACGAAAAACATGGTGATCTGCGTCAGGATGATTATTTTTGGCTGCGCGATGATAACCGTCAGGATCCTCTGGTAATTGAGTACCTAAATCAGGAAAACGCCTTTACTGAGCAACAGATGGCACCTTTTTCTGCACTGCAGGCAGAGTTATATGCAGAGATGGTCGCACGTCAGGAGCCTAAGCTTGAATCAGTGCCCTATTTTAAAAAAGGATACTGGTACTTTTCGCGATTTGACCAAGGTAAAGATTACGCCATTTATAGCCGACGCCTGGGCTCCATGGAAGCTGCTGAGCAGATTTTATTAGATTGTAATGAACGTGCGCAGGGGCATCAATATTATCAATTAGGTGATTTAACTTTATCAACGAATGCAATGCTGATGGCATTTTCAGAAGATCTGGTGAGTCGCCGCCAATATACCTTACATTTTAAAAATTTGCGCACGGGTGAACTGCTTGATGATCTCATTGAAGATGTTTCTGATGTGGTCTGGGCAAATGATAATAAAACTATTTTTTATGTTAAACAGCACCCGGAAACCCTATTACCTTATCAGGTTTATAGGCATACATTAGGCGATCCGGTCAGCAATGATCGCTTGGTTTACGAAGAAAAAGACGACACTTTTTATGTTAATCTTTATAAAACGCGTTCCGAGCAATATATCGTTATCAGCATTGACAGCACCACCACGTCAGAATGTTTACTCTTAAATGCGGATCATCCCAGTGATACTTTTACCTGCTTTGCGCCGCGTACTCGCGATCACGAATACAGTATTGACCATTTTCAAGCGCAGTTCTTTATATTGACTAACCGCAATGGCAAAAATTTTTCACTGCAGAGCACCACAGATTTTAAAAATGAGAGTGCAGCAGATTGGAAAACCATTATTCCTGCGCGCGATGATGTCCTGCTGGAAGATTATGAATTAATGGCAGACTATTTGCTTGTCGAAGAGCGCCGGGCGGGGCTGCCTGTTTTACGTCAGATTCACTATCAAAGTGGTGCAAGCAAAACTTTAACGTTTAACGATCCTGTGTATACGGTATTTAGCCATTATAATCCTGATCCCGATAGCGCAACGTTCCGCTACCAATATACTTCCTTTACCACGCCTGCAACTGTCTATGAGTTAGATTTGCAAACGGGTGATGTTAAATTATTAAAACAGAGCCAGGTGATGGGCGACTTTAACAGTGAACACTATCAAAGTGAGCGGGTATGGGTGGACGCGAGAGATAATGTTCAGGTGCCTGTTTCACTGGTTTACCGCAAAGATCTGTTCAATCACAATAATCCGTTGTTGATTTATGGTTATGGCTCCTATGGGCATAGTCTGGATATTGCTTTTAGCTCGGCAAACTTAAGCCTGTTGGATCGTGGTTTTGTTTATGCCGTCGCGCATATTCGCGGTGGAGAGGAGTTAGGCCGAAGCTGGTATGAACAAGGTAAGTTATTAAACAAACAAAACAGCTTTAATGATTTTATTGATGTGACAAAAGCGTTAGTGGAAAAGGGTTACGCTGCAAAAGAACAGGTATTTGCCATGGGAGGCAGTGCGGGCGGTCTGCTGATCGGCGCAGTTATTAATCAGGCACCTGAACTGTATAACGGGGTGATAGCAGCCGTTCCTTTTGTCGATGTAGTGTCAACCATGCTCGATGAATCTATTCCCCTTACTACCGGCGAATATGATGAGTGGGGCAACCCGAATGATGAAAAATATTATCATACTATGCTTTCCTATAGCCCTTATGATCAAGTTAAAGCACAGGATTACCCGAATATTTTAGTCACCACCGGCTTACATGATTCTCAAGTTCAATATTGGGAGCCCGCTAAATGGGTGGCCAAGTTACGGGCATTAAAAACCGATTCGAAGCAACTGCTTTTATATACCGATATGGAAGCCGGACATGGTGGTAAATCAGGACGCTTTAAACATTTTGAAGATACCGCCAGAGAATTTGCTTTTCTTCTTTCTTTGCAGGAATAGCGTACTGCCAATGAGTAGTCGGGATCATTCAGACATTAAAAATAATTTGGTTATATACCTGTTAGTTTTTATTTCAAAACAGTATTATTGCAGCTGACTCATTGCCATGGAGGTAAATTTTCCGTTATTCTTCAGGCCATTGTATAGCCCTTAAAATTAATCACTCATCCTGAGTGTAGCCGCACTCACTTTGGAGCCTTATTATGAACAAACAAAATTTCGAGCAGGTCATCTCTTTAATCGACGCAGTGAACAGCGAAGATCCCAATCAAGAGAATGCTGAGAATAAAGAATGGCCCAAAGAATATCTTTATTCTTTACGCATGTCAGAGATGCTCGAACGTTTTAAAGCAGATGCAGATGAGTTGTTAAAAATAGCCGTTCATGGTCAGCATATCCAGCGCTGGAAATCACCGCGCAGTGATTACCCGATGGGCAAACCGGGATATTACCAATGGCGTACCAGCCTATATACATTTCATGCAGACAGCGTCGCAGAGTTGATGGTTGAAGGCGGATATGATCAAGCAGCTGTTGAACGGGTAAAAAATGCCGTGGGTAAAAAAGCGATTAAAACTAACCCTGACAGTCAGTTGGTCGAAGATGTCGCCAGTTTAGTGTTTATCGAACATTATATGCTCGATTTTGCGCAAAAGCACCCTGAATACTCGCAAGAGAAGTGGCTAGGCATTATTAGCAAAACATGGAATAAAATGTCCGCTGATGCGCATGCATTTGCACTGGCTGGCAAAATAGCGTTACCAGCACCTTTGCAGGGATTAATTCAGCAGGCGATCAGTTAACCGCTTTCCTGCCGGTAAAATAAAAGCATCACCTAAATACCCAAAGCAGCACCTAAATACCCCTAGCAAGCTCCATCTATCGAAACAGTTTAGGTGGGGCTTCCTACTCCTGATGGCTTTCCTGCTCTAAAAGAGCGGCAAACATCTCCCCAAGTTGCTTATCTTTAGCGATGATTGTCCTTAGTTTATCAATGTTGAACCACACTAATTCAACCGGGGTAATCGCTTTTGCACTGTTATTATAATGATTGGTTAAAAAGGCATAAATACCGATCATGGCACCGGCTTCAATCACCTTTTCATGGGCCATACTCATGACAGATACCTTACCGTGGAGGATCAGTGCGATTGACGTTGCATTTTTTTTCTGGCGAAAAATAAGCTCATCAGTATTATAAATCTGCCTTTGCGCCAATCGGCCGAGCTGTACCAGCGTTTTCTCTTTAATAAATTTCGCCCACTCCATGGTTGCCAGCTGTTTGCTGATCTCTTTAGCGCTGACAATATGCGGAGGTTGCTTTAAGTGTATTATTTTATACTCTATCTCTGCTTTTAGTTTTTTTGCCTCATCGTCACTAAATACCCCCTGAGCGATTAAATCATGCAGATAAACGCTTTCTAAATTAAGCAGTAAGCGATGGGCGGTATGTGTTTCCAGGCTATAGGAGAGTTCCGGGAAATTCTCTCGCAATCTTTGAATATGCAGACGTGTTTGTTTTTTGTTGTCTTCAATCTCCTGCAGCACTGCCTGCGTATCCTGCTCTGAAGTGGATAGCGATTGCAGGAATTTTTGGATCTTCTCCTGCGCTTGAATAAAACCGCGCGCGGTATCATAACTTAATGCCAGGCGTTCAAAGGAGATATTAACTACAACCTGATTCAAGAAGGGGACATGATAAAACCATCGAATATAACCTGGTGTTTTCCAACATTGAAAAAGTGCCTTACGCGGTCCAATCGCAGCGTTACCATCTAAAGCCACTTCAACGGCAGTGACTAATTGTGTGGTTGCCTGACCGGTTAATGTCCCCTGATTAAATTGCGACCAGTAAAACTGTTTTTCAGTTTCTAATAAACGCTTGCGCAGCGCGATCACCTGATCTGCATCCATCACTGTATTGTCGGGTAGATCTTCATCTAATGACTTGCTTAAGGTCTTCCAGTCAGCGCGCAGTAAAAATTCATTCTGCTGCAGGGTGGGTAACTCATTTAATAAACGCTGTTTGATGCTTTGCTGCGCTTTTTTCAGACTGGACTGTTTCGCCGGTGATAATTTATCCAGACCGAAATATTTGAGCAGTTGGGTCATGGTGCTGGCGTTAATAAGAATGGTTAACACCACAACGCCTGCGGTTAAAAACAAAATTTGATCACCGAGCTCTTTTGCTAATAAGTTATCCTGAGCAATAATCAATGCCAAAGCTAAGGCGACGGCTCCGCGTAGACCGCCCCAGATTAAAACAGTGGCTTTACCTTTATCGATGCCGGCGCGTTTTAATATTGGCATAAACAGTAGTACGGGAATTGCGCGTATAAATTGGATGCCGATATATAAAATGGCTAAGGTTAGCCACCATTCCGCGACGTCTAAACGGATCCGTGA
>JBATHQ010000177.1:0-2221 GCA_049667005.1 Psychromonas sp. | reverse complement strand
CAACGATTTTTCCCTCTGTTCGCAGACCTGATTGACGGTAATACAGTCCGTTCGGTTTGCTCCACGCCGCAGAGTCATCCTCAGACAACTGTTTTAGGATCTGCTCAATCGCCTGCTGTGCCTGTTGTGCATTTTTAGCAACAAAACCACAACGCGCTAGCGCTTGATCCGGTGTTAATAACGGATTTTCAATCACTAATGCGTTAAAAACATAGTCTTGAAGATCTGACGGCACCGCCAATTTAGTACGCCAGGCTGACAAACTTTGTTGTAAAGCAAGCTTATCCGAGGCACAGATCAGAATAGTCTGCGGCACATCATTTAAACGGTAGCGGCCAGTTTGTTTACGGTTGTATTCTTCTAATACGATATGGAAATTAGTGCCGCCAAAACCAAAAGAGCTCACTCCAGCACGACGCTTAATGCCATCAGCACGCGGCATCCACGGACGTGTCTCACTGTTGATATACAGCGGGGTATTTTCAATATCCAGATTTTTATTAGGCTGATCCACGTTAATCGTGGCGGGCAGTACTTTATGGTGAAGTGCTAATGCTATTTTAATCAAGCCCGCAGTACCCGCCGCAGCTTTGGTATGACCAACTTGAGATTTAACCGAACCCAAGGCAATATGCTGTTTCTGCTCATTATTTTCACTGAACAAGGTGGTTAATCCGGAAAACTCCGCTGCGTCACCCGCTTTAGTTCCGGTACCGTGCGCCTCGATTAAGCCGCAGGTTAACGGATCAAACCCAGCATCTTGATAGGCACGTTTTAACGCCTTGACCTGTCCCGACGGACGAGGTGCATAAATTGATTTGAATCGACCATCCGATGAACTGCCGATCCCTTTAATAACCGCATAGATTTTATCGCCATCACGCTCGGCATCTTCCAGGCGTTTCATGGCGATCATAGCAACACCCTCGCCAATCATCATCCCGTTGGAGTTTTCATCAAAGGGACGAATATCTTCGCCATCGGTAAAGGCAGGCGTTTTTGAAAAGGACATATACATAAAAGGTGAATTATCACAGCATACGCCACCCGAGATCATCATCTCTGAACGATACTCAAGCAGATCTGATACCGCCATTTTAATCGCGGCCAACGAGCCCGCGCAGGCAGCGTCAACGACACAGTTGGTGCCGCCAAAATTAAAGCGATTAGCAATACGCCCGGCAATCACATTACCCAACATGCCGGGGAAAGAGTTCTCTTCCCACGGAATATAAGCTTTTTTAAATTTCTCGATGATCATATTACGATCGTCAACATCGATGCCCGATGCTTTCAGCACTTTATCTAATACCGGGCCCTGCAGGCGAGAGGTTAACGGGCCGATCTGTTTCTGCCCGCCACCGACACCCAGCGTGATCCCTATTTTGTCGCGATCATAACTGCTTTCATCGGCAATACCAGCATCCGTGAGCACATCTCGCGCCACAACCAATGACATCAACTGGGTAATATCGGTCAGTTCCAATATATTCGGCGGCAGGCCAAATTCCATCGGATCAAAATCTATCTCCGGTAAAAATCCGCCACGTTTGCAATAGGTTTTATCCGCCGCTTTTTTGTCTGCGGAGTAATAATCATCAATCGCCCAGCGATCTTCCGGTACGTCTTGAATACCGTTCACTGACTCAACAATGTTATCCCAAAATTGGGAAAGGTTTTTGCTCTCTGCAAAAACAGAAGCCATACCAACAATCGCGATAGGACATTCCTGCAGGCGAGAGTTCAATTGCTTATGCTCAGCCATATCGTGCTCGTTCCGGGTTTGCTCGGTAGACATTTTATTACTCCAGTTATAAACCTGTTGCATTTCATTGTCAGGCATTTGCCCGACAGAAACCTGTTGCATTCATCATTGTCAGACATTTGCCCAACATAAACCTGTTGCATTTCATTGTCAGGCATTTGCCCAACAGAAACCTATTACATTCATCATTGTCAGACATTTATCCGACAGAAACCTGTTGCATTTCATTGTCAGGCATTTGCCCGACAGAAACCTGTTGCATTATTCATTGTCAGGCATTTGCCCGACAGAAAAATAGCTTAAAAATTTGTTGTATAGTTCCGCTGCTACTCAATGAATAGCAAGTGCGGAATATTATGCCCATACTGCGATCGGCATAACCTTGTATATTTATTAATTAACATCATCGTCTAATAAACGAAAATGACTTAAAAACTCGTTATAATTACCCGCTAA
>JBATHQ010000176.1:0-2463 GCA_049667005.1 Psychromonas sp. | reverse complement strand
AGCCGATACGGATACGTGGATCTGCTTGAAATTTAGCCTAATAAAGCCTACATGAAAATGTAGGCTTTTTACGTAATAGAATTACAAAAAAATTTAATACCACCATCATGCAATAACTAGCACCATCAATCCTCTTTATCCTGCTTAATAAGATCCGGGAAATCTTGAGCTATTTTTTCAGCGAACCATTCCTTTAGAGTCATTCCATTCATCTTGATTAACTTATGCAATTTTTGAGTCTATCAACTGTTTTTACTCATACAACAGAATCAAATGATTTTTGATGAAATTTCACTTCATTAGATTTGTATGTTTAGCTTGTATAAACCGTATAACTTTGGATTGGGCTTAGATTGCGAGTAACAAGTTTTATTACAATTATTAATAAGTCATCTCTTCATTTAAATTATGAGGTGTCTTAATTACTATATTTTTTAAAGTAAATTATCTTCTCAATATCGACAACACCCTTAGCTAATCCCAGCCTCATAGCTGGGGTATCCTTATATTTTTCTGATAATTGACAATAATTATAAAACACACGAAAAATGTCCCCTAATTTTTGATACATATCCGGGTTATATGGGCTGTAACCATTCCACATTCTGCCTTGATTTGAGCTTGTTTGAAAAGGTCTTTCAAACATATTGACCTTACGCCTAATCTGCATAAAAAACCTGTCAATGGCGTGTAAAGAGCCTTTTCTGTAGAGGTTTGCCTGATGATCAAGATCATACCTTCCAATGTTTGTGAAAGAGGACACTTGCTTGTCTGGTTCACTCATTGATGGCATTGGATTTTTAATCCAGGCATCTACAGATTTTTTAGGGATAAATGGTGATGCCATGCTCCTCTTTATCATTTCATTAATAATATGTTTTATTTCTTGGTGACTTAATGATGAGTAGTTGCGTCCGCAAAATTTCGATATAGCATCTTTCGCATTAAGCACTGATATTCTTTTGTTATCGACGGTCATTTCTTTTTCCATAGTGACAAGAAAACCGTCAGAATCTCCCTTTAAAATTTCCTCTTTGAATGCAGCTAAATACCAAGTCTTCATTCCAATATCCAAATCTAAGTAAAATCGGGTTTTACCTACATTTTGGGTTAGTTTTTTTAGAAGAAAAAAGTGAGCCATCATCGTGTACTCGTTGTGAACCTCCATGCCTTTCACAGGAACACTGGTTGTTTTGTCAAAACTCTCGGAAGATAGTGACTCGTCCTCCTCACCTTCCTTGATTTTAGTTTCAATATATTCTTCAACGGATCCGGCCAATTGTTTCTTTTTATGATTCTTATCATTGGTTGATTTGTCAAAATCATGTTGTAACCATAGTCTTGCATACTTGCTGTTGTGACGTAGCTCTTTATAGTCCCCTGAAACAGCAGATTTAGCCCCTATTCTTGAGGGATCTAGTGATACATCATAATTAAAGTTGAATGCCAACACGTAGCCGCTTTTTAAATCCGCAGTTCCAATGCCATAAAACTCACAATTGTATTTCTCTTTGCGATTAGTCCAGTTGCTTTTATGTACCTGCCTGTCAGTGCATAAATAAAGCCTGTCATATGATTTCTTTTGATATAACTGCCTTTCTCTATCAGCAACAAAGTCCAGACATTGTTGATGAATGAAATTTATTCTGCGATAAATCATCCCCATACTCATATCAAGAAGAAATTTGATTTGTCTTAATGGGCTCTTAGCAACAAGATGCTTAAAAAACATTTTATCAAGATCAGTGTAATCGTGGGGCCTTTGAATAGGTTTTCCGGTGAAGGATGTGTTGCAGTCATTGCAATAATAACGCTGAACGCCTTTAGTGGTCTTGCCTCGCTTTTTGATATTGTATTTTTCTGATGCGTGAGAAATGCAGTCTTGATTTACACAAACGGATCCCGGTTCGATTAAATAAGCACTTATTCGAGTTAGTTCTTCATGGACCGCACGGTTGCTCTTTAAAATGTAATAGACTTGATTATTTGAGCCTGAATTGGCGTTTATTTCTTCGCAACCACGGCATTTTATGGTGGATATTCCATTAGATCCGCCTGAAATTGAATAAAATGGGTCTTTATCCCTAACTTGACGATCTAAGTTTTTTTCATTGTATTTTTTAAATAGCTCAGTCTCTTTTGCCTTTTCTGGCGTAAGTCCAAAATTCCTACATGTAGTAAACTTACAACAATTTACCTGAATTCCCTTAAATTCATTTGGTATTCTTGGGTGCTTTTCTTGGAAAGATATCTTGCTCATACAAAAAGTGCCACACTCTAGTAAATACATAGAGTGTAGCACCATTTAAATTACTTTAGATCCACGTATCCGTATCGGCTTGGACCTAGTGTCTCTTTTTCTGCAAGGTTTCCTTTAAGGAGTAAAAAATGAAAAAATTCACCATTTTTGTTTTTTTATTTGCCTCTTTTCTGGCACAAGCAAAACAGAGCAGTAACGAACCA
>JBATHQ010000175.1:0-3221 GCA_049667005.1 Psychromonas sp. | reverse complement strand
CGTTTAGCATTAAAAGTCGAAATGACCTCAATGCCAGAACTTATCGCTATCCTGCATAGTTTTGTTGGTATGGCTGCCGTGTTTATCGGTTTCAACTCATATCTTGAACACGGAATACTGCTAGGTGCTGCAAAAACAATCCATGATGTGGAAGTGTTCTTAGGTATCTTTATCGGTGCGGTAACCTTTACCGGTTCACTGGTCGCATTTGGTAAGTTAAGCGGTAAAGTGAATAGCTCAGCATTAACATTACCAGGAAAAAACTGGATCAATATTGCTGCAATTTCAATTTCTGCTTTATTAATGGTTAGCTTTGTCAGCGGTGGTTTAGGCATAAGCGCATTAATCATTATGACATTAATTGCATTTGCCTTTGGCTGGCACTTAGTTGCATCAATTGGCGGTGCCGATATGCCGGTCGTTGTTTCAATGCTTAACTCCTATTCTGGTTGGGCAGCCGCAGCAACAGGTTTTATGCTGTCAAACGATCTGCTTATCATCACGGGTGCCTTAGTGGGCTCTTCAGGTGCAATCCTTTCTTACATTATGTGTAAAGCGATGAACCGTTCGTTTATCAGCGTTATCTTAGGTGGTTTTGGTAACGAAGTGTTTGCCCAAGATGGCGATGCAGAGCAAGGTGAGCATATTGAAACAAGCGCACTGGAAGTTGCAGCGGCACTGAAGGCTGCTAAAAATGTCATCATCGTACCAGGTTACGGTATGGCCGTTGCACAAGCACAATACCCAGTCGCTGAATTAACTAAACGCCTGCGTAGCAAAGGCAAGAAAGTACGTTTTGGTATCCACCCTGTTGCCGGACGCTTACCTGGGCACATGAACGTATTATTAGCGGAAGCAAAAGTACCTTACGACATCGTATTGGAAATGGATGAAATCAACGATGATTTCTCCTCAACAGATGTGGTATTGGTTATTGGTGCAAATGATACGGTTAACCCAGCGGCAAATGAGCCGGGTACACCTATCTCCGGTATGCCTGTATTGCACGTTTGGGAAGCTGAAAAAGTAGTTGTCTTCAAGCGTTCAATGGCATCAGGTTATGCTGGTGTACAAAATCCATTGTTCTTTAAAGAGAACTCGGAAATGTTATTTGGTGATGCAAAAGCATCGGTTGATGCAATTTTACAAAACCTGTAATCAACAAAGCAGTTATTTAAAAGGCGCTATTCAGCGCCTTTTTTATGCCTACTGATATTTCCCCGCAAAAACGGCAATCACCTCCCCCTGCGATTAATAGCAATTCATTATTCATAGTGATAGCTCGTTTCTTGCCTTTTACCCTCTTTACGGCACCGCAAGTTGATGATTTAAACTTCTGTTTATGCATGTAAACATGAAATAACTCCATCAGATTACATATCTTACAGCTTGTTGATAATAAAAAGTTAACGGCCTATAAAACTGTGTCACCTTTTCTTGCAAGTAAGCGCTTTCTTTGTGACTTTGATCGCTTTACCAACGATGCTTTACTTTTACAATGTATTGCGAAGATGAAGTCGCTAAATAATCGTTTATAGCTATCGGAATAGCTGTTTTTATAGGTATTAATAGCGATGATTGGTTCGGCATTTAAATAGTGAAGAGATTGTTGCTGATGAAACAATTTTATCTGTAGTTTATGAGGCAACGAACCCAGAAAGTTACAGAGGGATTATCTTTAAAATAGAGTATGCGGCAGGAGATTCAGGTGATGACTACTTGCTTGTAGTTTTGTTACGCAGCAGCAAAGATATCTACTGAATAACCACTATTAGACGTTTTTTCTATAACTACTCACCGAGTAACCAAAGCACTTCCTAAAACGGTGGCTAACATTATACGGATCTTTATAGTCTAAACGCAAAGCTATCATAAGCCGCCCTACTACAAACCACGGCTCCTTTTTTATACTCGAGGCCTCTCTGTCTGAATGCCTTTAACTTAACTCAACAATTAGTGGAATATAGAGAATATGAAATTTTATTTATCATTCGATATTGGCGGAACAAATATCAAATATGGCGTACTCAATGAACTGGGTGAAGTTCTACAACGCGGTAAGGTAAAAACAAAGTTAAGTGGCGACACTATTATTAATAGTATTGTGGCCATTAAAGAAAAATATGCTCCACTTTATGCCTTTGAAGGCGTCGCCTTTTCAGTACCCGGCATTGTCAATATTAAAACCGGATATTTAAAAACAGGTGGTGCAATCAAAGACTTTTATGAATTTGATTTCAAAAAGATCTTAATGGAAAAATTATCACTGCCTGTTGAGTTGGATAACGATGTTAACTGCGTAGCACTGGCAGAAAAATGGCAGGGAAATGCGCAATCAAGCAAAAACTTTCTGTGCATGACAATAGGTACAGGCATTGGTGGTGCTATTTTTCTAAACGGTCAGCTTATACGTGGTCATCAATATATGGCGGGAGAATTTGGTTATATGTTAACCGAAGATATCTTCTCCAGCGATGACAAACACGTGACAGTAAGTGACAAAGCTTCTTTACGTGACGGATTAAGATTACGTTATGCTAAACACCGTGGCGATTTAACAGTTGATCAGGTATCCGGTGAAGATATTTATCACTTAGCCGAGCAAGGAGATATTCTTGCCAAACAAACCATTGCAGAGTTTTATCAAAGTCTGGCAATGGCTTTATATAATCTAACCTTTGCGCTCAATCCTGAAAAAATACTTATTGGTGGTGCTATCAGTGAACGCAGTGAAATTTTTACAGCAATCAAACAAAACTTTCAAAAGATTTTAGCCTTCCATAACGACTTGCAGACATTTTCAGTTGAGCAACTGGTCACGATTGAAAACTGCAAATTTAATAATGATTCAGGCCTTATTGGTGCGGTATATCACTTTATCACCATGGCCAAACTTAATTCAGAAATAGAGTAGCAAACAAAGGCAGTGTCTAAGTACTCATCTAAAAGTTATACGGTATTTTGAGAGGGACTGGTTTAAAATGTTTCTGGCTTTACTCGAGTAAAGCCACAATTTTTCCTCCCTCAAGCTCTGCGTGGGAATGCTTCTGCCTAGCCGTTCCAGTTTTTCGCAAGCTTTCGCCTTAAGCGTTTGCTTTAACTTTTGTCGCTGATAGTTTCGCCCTGACGGCGACCCTACTTTTTCTAAATGCCGAAAAAAAGTAGGCAAAAAGCGTCACCCCTGGCCATTTTTTGGATCTATCAATCAGCCATCACTTTTT
>JBATHQ010000174.1:0-3556 GCA_049667005.1 Psychromonas sp. | reverse complement strand
ACTTGCTCTTGTGAGTGCACAACGCTCTGTAAATGTTGTTCGGTTAATGTCGGCAGATCGCTCTGATTAAAAAAACCTTCCATTAAAACAATGGGGTTGTTAATACCGGCAGCACGTAGCTTTAATGCTTCATTAAGCCTCGCCACACCCAAAGCATGCACATTTGGTAATGATTTTGCTACTTTAACCATACCGTGCCCATAAGCATCTGCTTTAATGACCGCGAGTACTTTACTATTCGGGGCGGTTTTTTGTAAAACCTGTAGGTTGTGCTGTAATGCCTTTAAGTTGATAACTGCGCGTGTGGTATCCATTATTAAACTCTATCTATCGATTATAATATTGATTGCTTTAGTAGTCGTTTGCTGACTGTTGTTTGTTTTTCGTGTGCTTTACTCATCACCATGATAAGCCGCACCGGTATATTCATCGAATCGCGAATAACGCCCCTGAAAGGTTAAACGTACTTTTCCGATCGGGCCGTTACGTTGTTTACCGATAATAATCTCAGCAATACCCTTCTGATCACTGTCTTCGTGATACACCTCATCGCGATAGATAAACATAATTAAATCGGCATCCTGCTCAATCGCCCCTGACTCACGTAAGTCGGAGTTAATCGGACGTTTATCTGCCCGCTGTTCAAGGCCACGGTTAAGCTGTGAAAGGGCAATTACCGGACAGCGCAACTCTTTAGCCAAGGCTTTTAATGAACGTGAAATTTCCGAGATTTCCAGGGTGCGGTTTTCACTTAGTGAGGGGACGCGCATCAGTTGCAGGTAATCGACCATGATCAAACTGATTCCATCATGATCTCTGGCGATACGGCGTGCCCTTGAGCGTAACTCTGTCGGGGTCAGGCCTGAGCTGTCATCAATAAACATATTCCCTTTCTGCAGTAAAATAGACATGGTTGATGACAGTGATGCCCAATCGTTTTCGTCGAGCTGGCCGGTACGTATTTTGCCCTGATCAATACGCCCCAGTGAAGCCAGTATCCTGTTCATTATCTGATCTGCAGGCATCTCTAATGAAAAAATAACCGTGGGTTTATCGGCATTTAATGCTGCATGCTCTGCAAGGTTCATGGCAAAGGTGGTTTTCCCCATAGAAGGTCGTGCGGCAACAATGATCAAATCACCCGGTTGGAAGCCCGTGGTCATCTGATCTAAATCATTATAGCCGGAAGATAAACCGGTAATACCATCGCGCGGGTTTTTACATAAATCATCTATTTTGGCCACAGTCGCTTTTAAAATATCTTTAATTGCCTGCGGACCTTCACTTTTATTACTGCGTGATTCAGCGATTTGGAATACTTTCGTTTCCGCAAAATCCAGTAATTCGTTACTGTCTCGACCTTCAGTATCGTAACCCGCTTCAGCGATTTCGTTGGCAACGCCGATTAGCTCGCGAACAATGGCACGCTCCCTGACGATATCGGAGTAGTTGTTAATGTTCGCCGCACTTGGCGTATTTTGAAGAAGCTCGGCAAGGTAGGCTATACCGCCGACCCCTTCTAACTCTTTTTTATTTTCCAGGTGCTCAGAAAGAGTCACTAAATCAACAGGTATATCTTCACTGCTCAGCAGTTCAATGGTCGCAAAAATTTGCCGATGTGCGCGGTGATAAAAATCCCGTTCAACAACCCGCTCTGCAACGTCATTCCATGCTTCATTATTAAGTAATAATCCACCAATAATCGCCTGTTCAGCCTCAAAGGAGTGAGGAACGGTTTTGATGGGGGAATTAATTTTAGGTTTCTGCTGCGAAAAAGGAGGTTTACCTGCCATTTTAAATCCTTAACTGAAAATAATAGTTATTGGAAAGTGAACCTTAAATAAAGGTAAATAGGAGCTTTGGGCAATGATAAAACCACAAAGCGAATTTTTCACGGTTATAAAAAGAGGACTTCAAGCCAGATATAAGCCGTTAAACCTAATGCTAAAAACACCGCTGCTGAGCCCATATCTTTTGCTCTGCCAGCCAGTTCATGGTGTTCACTGCCGATACGGTCGACAACCGCCTCGATGGCTGAATTAATGACCTCGACGATCAATACCAGTAGAAGCGATGTAATTAATAAAATTCGCTCGATCTGTGAGACATCTAATAAGCATGCGATCGGGATTAAGATAACCGCTAATAACAGTTCCTGACGGAATGCAGCTTCTTGTTGAAAAGCGCTTTTTAAACCTTGTAGCGAATAACCCGCTGCTAGAATGATACGTTTCAACCCTGTATTTTTTTGCATGTAGCGATAAACCTGTCAGTTGTTTTATTTGCCCCGTACTTTAGCAAAATGTGCAGATAAGGTCACTTCCTGATTATCTGCGAAATGCTATTCCTTTACCTTGCTTGCTGTTTGCGTATATACCCATGATACCTAAATATGCTTTATCAGGACTCAGCCCAGAGACCACAATAAGGCGCAGTATGAGGATAATGGTGAGTGCTATAACGCAATACTAGTTTTCTGGCTGAGCCCTCGCAGGGCAAGGCAAATTGCATTCATCTGCCTCGTTATAAAATATCAATGTAGAATGACTATAAATTAATTACGTCTTTTTGTAATTTTAGCGTTAGAGGATTAACGAAGTTAATCTCTCGGAAGCTTCAATTTTATGTCTAGCATCTAAAAACAATTTGACTCGCTGATTTTGCACCTTGAAGTAACATGGGTATAGTTGTCTTTTCCTGCCGTTAGTTACGGCGTTTTTTTATACCAATATGAAGGTGTCTCCTTGCTCAACAGAGGTTCTATTTTTCATCGCCTTATCAATAAGTATTGGGTGAAAAGCCATTATGTGCCGTTAAGGCCGGCTGCGGAATTACAGCTCGATTTAAGCCGGCCTGTTATTTATGTGGTTGCGCAGAATAGTGCAAGTGATTTGCTCGGATTACAAGCTTGCTGTCTGCAGGCGGGATTACCTGATCCCTATTCAGCAATTAAAGTAGATGGGGAAACCTTAAGTGCGACTATTTTTATTTATGACTGCTCTCTTTTTACTCGACAGGATGATCAGAGACAGTTGCAGGATGCTCCTTATTTAACAAAGTATCAGCAATTATTGGATTTGCATCGGTGTAACCCTGAATTAGATATACAGTTACTGCCGGTCACTTTTTACTGGGGTAGAAATCCCGGTAAACAGGGCAAGAGTTCCCGCTGGGATCTGATTGAGCAAGATCAGGTCGGATCGATACGTAAAGGCTGTATTGTTCTTAAAAACGGTAAAGATCATCTGATCCGCTTTAATAAACCGATCTCTATTGCAACACTTATCCGACGCAAGGCGAAGCGGAAAAATATTCAAGATCAGCAATTAGCACATAACCTTGCTAAAATTGCGATGCGCTATTTTGGCACTCAAAAACGTTTTAGTGTCGGGCCTAAGCTACCCGACCGCAATGAGATGATGACTGCGGTATTACAACAACCTGCGCTGCGTAAAATTATTCACGCGACTGCTGTCAGTGAGCAGTTGACTGAACAACAAGTTGAGCGGCAGTGCCGTACTTATCTGCTTGAGATCAGTGCCAACTTTTCCTATCC
>JBATHQ010000173.1:0-6072 GCA_049667005.1 Psychromonas sp. | reverse complement strand
TTGATGCGATGAGTGATCCCTATTTAAAAGAACGATCTTCAGATATTCGCGATGTTGCCCAGCGTTTGTTATATCACCTGACGCAACAGGTTGAAGATAATATAAATTTACCGGACAAACTTATTCTCGTCGCTAAGGAAGTGACCTTATCGATGTTGGCGAGTATTCCCAGCGAAAAACTACACGGCATTGTCTCTGTTGTCGGAGGTGTCAGTTCCCATGTTGCTATTTTAGCGCGCGCACTGGGTATTCCAGCGGTGATGGGGGTGGCGTTCTCGTTAGAAAATACGCATCAAAAAAGTTTAATTATCGATGGCTATGCCGGTCTCGCCATTTTGCTCCCTGATCCGGCATTATTGACGCATTATCAATCGGTACTTGCTGAAGAGGAGGAGTTAAAGAAGCTAGTTGAATCAGATCAAAGTGAAAAGGCGGTCACCGTTGATGGTCATTCGATTGCAATCATGCTCAACACCGGATTAAATGCGAATCAACATGGAACCATATCAGGGCATTTCGAAGGGGTAGGTTTATACCGCAGTGAATTACCTTTTATGTTGAAGGACTCTTTTCCCACCGAGCAGGAACAATTTCAAGCATATCAATTATTACTGGATCAATATGCAAATTTACCTGTCACTATGCGCACCTTGGATATTGGTGGTGACAAACAGCTCAGTTATTTTCCGATCGTCGAGGATAACCCTTTTCTTGGCTGGCGTGGTATTCGTTTAACGCTGGATCATCCGGAAATATTTTTAGTGCAGATCAGGGCGATGTTAAAGGCCAGTATAAAACATCGTAACTTACGCATTATGTTGCCGATGATCACCTCGATTGAAGAGGTTGACGAATCTAAGCGATTGATCACACAAGCATGGAATGAAATTAAATTTGAGTCAGGGTATTCATCGGAATTTTTCCCTCTGCCGCCAATAGGTGTCATGATCGAAGTGCCTGCTGCTATCTTTATGATTCCGGCACTGGCAGAAAAAGTGGACTTTGTGTCGATAGGCAGTAATGACTTAATCCAGTATCTATTAGCCGTGGATAGAAATAATAGCCGTGTCGCTTCGCTGTTTGATAGCTACCATCCGGCTGTTTTACACTCTCTGAAAATAATTATCGATAACTGTCATCGCTTTGGTTTAGAGGTGAGTATTTGCGGCGAACTGGCGGGCGATACGATTGGTGCCTTAATTTTAATTGGCTTGGGTTATAACAAACTGAGTATGAACTCCTATAACGTAGGTAGAATAAAATATTTAATCAATGCCCTTTCCCGTGCTGAGTTGGAGGAGTGTGTTGATTTGGCGTTACAGGCAAAAAATGGTAAAGATATCCGCACTCTCTTTATTGCTTATCTGGAACGAAAAGGGCTGGGTAAATTTATTCGTACGGGTAAATAGTTGTATACCCAACCCACTTGAAGATGCAAATGCGAATAATAAAAAGCCGAGTATAAAACTCGGCTTTTGTGTTTAATTTAAATAAATTAATTATGCTTTAGCATCTCTTTGATTGTACTTTCAGCTGATTCTTTAGCTTCTACCGCACGGCATGCCGCTGCTGTGAAGATAACATCCGTTGAGCTATTTAATGCCGTTTCAGCGGAGTCCTGCACCACACCAATAATAAAGCCTATTGCGACAACCTGCATTGCGACTTCATTTGGCAAGCCAAATAAACTACAAGCGAGTGGGATCAGTAATAAAGATCCGCCGGCAACGCCCGATGCTCCGCAGGCAGAAACTGCTGCGACGATACTTAACAAAATAGCGGTGGCAAGATCATATTCAATACCAAGAGTATTCACCGCTGCCAGCGTTAACACGGTGATGGTGATTGCAGCACCCGCCATATTAATAGTCGCACCAAGTGGAATTGAAACTGAGTAGGTATCTTCGTGAAGTTTTAATTTGTTACATAACTCCATATTTACCGGGATGTTGGCTGCTGAACTGCGCGTGAAGAATGCCGTCACGCCTGATTCACGTAAACATTGGAAAATTAACGGGTACGGATTTGTTCTTATTTTGGTATACACAATAATTGGGTTAACCACTAAAGCTATCAATAGCATACAGCCCAATAACACGACTAATAGATGCGTATAACCTAATAGTGCCCCAAAGCCTGTGGTGGCAATTGTTCCTGATACTAAACCGAAAATACCAAAGGGAGCCAGACGGATCACTAAATGAACAATGTTAGTGACAGCCTTGGAGATATCATGTAATGCCTCTTTTGTGCTCTGCTTGCCGCGCTGTAAAGCGAGACCTAAAGCTGCTGCCCAAGCTAAAATACCGATAAAATTGCCGCTAAGTAGCGCATTGACCGGATTGTCTACGATTTTAAATAACAGAGTATTTAAAACTTCAAGTATCCCTTCAGGTGGCGTCGCCTGAATCTCTGTTGCCGCCAATACTAATGTGGTCGGGAAAAGATAACTAATAACAACCGCAGTAGATGCGGCCAACAGAGTGCCCAGCAGATAAAGGTTAATGATAGGTTTAAGGTTAGTGTGCGTACCTTTTTGTTGATTAGCGATCGATGATGCAACTAAAACAAACACTAAAATAGGGGCAACTGCTTTCAAGGCACTTACGAAAAGATCGCCTAAAAAGGAGACTGCTAAAGCACTTGCAGGTGATATTCTTGCAAGTGCCAAACCGGCTATAATACCGATTGCTATTTGTAATACTAAACGGCCGTTTAAAAAACGTTGTAAAAGAGTGGGACTGGGGTTCATATATAAAACCTGTTTTAATTTATGGGATTTATAACAAATAAATCCACCGAGTTTGTGGCTAAGTGAAGATTACCTGTCTGGATAGTCGGCGCGTATTATAAAGTGGTTTGTTTAATACGTCGTGAGTTCAATCATAAAATATAACATTTTTATGGGGAAAATGGATTTTTTTTGATCATGCTACGACCTTGTCGGTTTTGTGAGCAGAAGGTTGCCTGTTCTAAAGGTAATATACTGAATGCCTATTAACAGGAGCGGGATTTTACCGTCAGCCAGGTTTGGTATCCTTAAGTGATTGAGTTATGATGCTCTTTCGTTAAAACATTGCCCAAGAGTAGATAAATGTCAGCTTCCAATTTCGTTTTACCTAATATTGATCCTGTTGCAATCAGTATTGGCCCCCTTGATATCCGTTGGTACGGTTTAATGTACCTGGTCGGTTTTGTTTTTGCCCTATGGATGGCAAATCGTCAATGCGACAAATCAAATGGTGTGTGGACACGTGATCAAGCAAGTGATCTGCTATTTTATGGTTTTCTAGGCGTTATTTTAGGCGGTCGCATCGGCTATGTTCTATTTTATCAATTCTCGTATTTTTTAGACCATCCTCTTTACCTGTTTAGAATATGGGAAGGGGGCATGTCATTCCATGGTGGTGTACTGGGAGTGGTTACTGCGATTATTGTTTATGCGAAAAAGAGCCAGCGTTCAATATTAGCAGTGGGTGACTTTGTCGTGCCGCTGTTACCGGTTGGATTGGGTGCAGGGCGTATTGGTAACTTTATCAATTCGGAACTATGGGGCAGAGTAACTGACTCTCCCTTTGGTATTATTTTCCATAATGCAGGCCCTTTACCACGCCATCCGTCGCAACTTTACGAGTTTGCTCTCGAAGGTGTGGTGCTGTTTATTATTCTGATTGTTTATATTCGTAAAAAGCGTCCTGCCGGTTCAGTCGCCGGATTATTTTTATTAGGTTACGGCGTGTTCCGCTTTATTATTGAATTTGCGAGACAACCGGATGCGCAACTTGGCTTATTAAGCTTCGGATTAAGCATGGGCCAGCTGTTATCATTACCTATGATCATTATCGGTAGCTTATTAATCATCTATGCCTATCGTACTCAGGGGGCGCAAACTCAGCCGTCCCAATCCGTTAATGATAAAGATGCCGGGACTAAGAAAAACAAAGCCAAAAAACCTGCGCCTAAAAAATCATAAACAGAACATTGCCAATAAAATAAGGAATCGTTACACAATAACTTGCGCTAAAGTGTTTCCAAAAAGCCTAGAATGACTGGCTATTTTGAAAACAAAAGCGCAAGTAATTTTGTAGCCGATCCTAAGATGATCAGCGAAGCCGCTTGAAGATGCCGGGAGCAGCATATTCAAGTGGCTTATACCCAAGTTTCCTATAGCCATGTTGCTCATACTCAAGTTACCCATACTAAAGCGATCTGAAGATGCTGATTCTTGCCTCTCAATGATTCATCCCAAGTGTTGGCATCCTACCTTGTCAATCCGCCTGCCTGGTGCAATATATAGCTTCCTTATCACAGGGTGTTTTTATATAAAATATCTCCCTGTTTAACACATCTTACCTCAACATATGAGTGATAAAGGCTACAACGCTAGCCCACCTGGGTGTAAACATTTACAATTTAATCTGCTCTAATTTTAGCAATGCGTAATATCTTCTTATTTTGCTGATTTATTACGCTACAATAGTGGAAATATTGCAAACGGTAGCAATCAATAAGCGATCAGTTGTTAACACGTTTGTGTATAGCCAGGCTGATTTTATGCATATTGCAGATGGATAAATAAACATATTTTAAGAGAATAAAATGGCAACTATTAAAGATGTAGCGAGAGAAGCGGGTGTCTCAATTGCAACAGTGTCCAGAGTGGTTAATAAATCGCCTAAAGCCGGAGCCGCGTCGATAAAATCTGTTGAGGCCGCCATGAAAAGCTTGGGTTATCGCCCTAATGCCAATGCGCGTGCACTGGTCAGCAAAAGCTCCAATATTATTGGCGTTCTGGTCAGTGATATTTCCGATCCCTTTTTTGGGGCTTTGATTAAGGCTGTTGATCAAGTTGCGCGTGAAAATAATAAACACTTGTTAATTGGCAGTGGTTACCATAATGCAGATACCGAACGGGAGGCGATAGAGCTATTAATTAACAGTTGCAGAGAATCCTTAATTATTCATGCAAAAGCATTAAGTGCTGAAGAACTCATTGGCTTTGCGAAAGAGGTGCCGGGTTTAGTGCTTATTAACCGTTACATTCCGGAAATCTCTGAACGTTGTATTGCTTTTGATAACTTTAAAGGCGCTTATATGGCAACCGAGTTTCTCATTAATAATGGCCATAAGCATATAGCCTACATTAACTCGAATCACAAAATTGATGATGCTTCTGAACGTAAAGCAGGCTACTTGCAGGCGCTCAAAGACCATAACCTACCCTGTCCGGATCACTATACTGTTGCAGCAGAGAGCAATGATCAAGGTGGGAAAGCAGGTATGATTGAACTGTTATCTAAAAATATCCCGATTAGCGCCGTGCTCGCCTATAACGATTTTATGGCTGCGGGGGTGCTTGCCGCACTTGAGGAAAATAATATTGAAGTGCCTGCGCAAATATCATTAGTTGGTTTTGATAATGGTTTAATTTCCCGCTATGTTCATCCTAAACTAACCACCATTAATTATCCGGTTGAAATCATGGCCAGGCAGGCGACGCTGCTTTCGCTTAAACTCGCTAAAAAAGAGCAGTACAAACCTGAAACCAGCATTTTTTCACCAACACTGGTCAAGCGTTTATCTGTCGGCAAAAATAATTTGGATTGAGGCCAAGCTAGGCGCGAAGTCATTGGCGTTTGCCCTTGTCACTAACGGGTAAGCTCAAACCTTTTTTAGTCTGCTTTACAAAAAATTTAAATAAACAATTAAGAGAGATACTATGAAGTTGTATTTAGAACTACTAAAAGACGTGCTCGAAAATGGCTCGCAAAAAGGAGATCGCACGGGAACCGGCACAACCTCTGTGTTCGGGCGACAAATTCGCCATAATTTAAAAGATGGATTTCCATTATTAACAACAAAAAAACTGCATTTTAAAAGTATCGCAAATGAGCTTATTTGGTTTTTAAATGGGGATACTAATAATAACTGGTTGAATGATAATGGCGTCAAAATTTGGGATGAGTGGGCAACTGAAGACGGATCATTAGGTCCGATATACGGCAAACAGTGGACTGCATGGCCAACCAAAGACGGTAAAGAGATTAATCAGATCGATTACGTGGTTAATAC